>DAIOGP010000125.1:0-5254 GCA_036745135.1 Solirubrobacteraceae bacterium | reverse complement strand
CGTCGCGTTGAGCGCGCCGGGTCTCGGCACGCTCGAGACGCCGATCGTCTAGATGCGCGGCGCGGAGCGGCGCGCCGCGCGCGCGGCGCGGAGCGCGCGCGGGACCGCCGTCCATGTGCACTCCGCCGGCGCGCCGCGCCGCGCGGCGACGGAGCGCGGGCGGGGACCGCCGAGGGGCGCCCAGGCCATTCCGCGATCGAAAACGGACAAACTGGGTCCACAACGGATCGCAGAACGTTTGGGCTCTCGTCATCTGCCCGACGCCGGCACAAGGCGCGCCGCGGCGCACCGCCGCGCCGCCTCAGCCCGTGACCTCCCAGCGCCGCAGCCCGCGCTCGGGGTCCCACGCCATGCCGACGCGCTCGTCGCCGAAGCTCATGAACCCGGCCGACTCGATCTCGATCGCGAACAGGTGGTAGTCCGGCTCAGTGGGCTCCCAGTCGAGGCGCGCGCGGACCGCCGCTCGGTACGCGGCGCGCAGCTCCGGATCCGAGATCTGCGCCGCGCGGCCGTAGAGCTTGACGTCGCCCTCGGTTCCGCGACGGTCGCAGACGCAGCTGTGCACGACGCAGCGCGGGTCGCGCTGGAGGTCGAGCGCCTTGCGCGAGCGCCACATCATCCCGAGCAGCAGGTGCCCGGCGACGAAGTCGGGCTCGACCGGGCTGATCCGCGGCGAGCCGTCGGCGCGCAGCGTGCCGACGAGGCACAGCTCGCGCGCGCGCAGTCGCTCCTCGCCGCGGCCGGCGAGCTCCGGGCACGCCAGCGCGAACTCCTCCCAGCGCATGCTCACGGCCGTCCCTCGTGCGCGGCGACCGGCCGCTCGAGCAGCGTCGAGAGGACGACTTGGGTCTGCGTGCGCACGACGCCCGTGACGTCGCGGATCCGCTCGAGCGCCTCCTCGAGGTGCTTCGTGTCCTCGGCGCGCACGTGCAGCACGGCGCTCGCCTCGCCGGCGACCGTGTACGCCCCGACGACCTCGGGGTGGCGCTCCACCGCCGCGCGCACGTCGGCGCCGGCCATGCGCCCCTCGCAGTAGAGCTCGACGAACGCGTGCGCGTGCCAGCCGAAGGCCTCCGGATCGACGACCGCCGCATAGCCGCGGATCACGCCGTCGCGCTCCAGCCGATCGACGCGGCGCTTGACCGCCGGGGCCGACAGCGACACCTGCGCGCCGATGTCCTGGAACGAGCGCCGCGCGTGCTCCTGGAGCAACGCAACGATCTGCCGGTCGATCTGGTCCATTTCCCCCTCCTGGACGTGCAAGACGCAACGAATCGCGCTTGCCTGCGGGGTATTACCTACCGATCATAAACCCACGTGGACATTCCGCGAAGCTCGTGAACGCCAGCGCCGCCTGGCAAGGGAGAGAGACATGACGCCAGACACGGCCACGCCCACCGCCTCGGCAGCCGTCGCGCGGCCTGCCGCGGACACGATGCCGCTGCTCGGCATCGACCACATCGAGCTCTACGTCGGCAACGCCGCGCAGGCGGCCTTCTTCCTCACGCGCGCATTCGGGTTCCGGGAGATCGCCTACGCCGGCCTCGAGACGGGCGTCCGCGATCACGTCGCGCACGTGCTCGCGCAGGGCTCGATCCGGCTCGTGCTCACGGGCACGCTCAACGGCCACACCGAGATCGCGCGCCACGCGGCCGAGCACGGCGACGGCGTCAAGGTCGTGGCGCTCGCCGTCCCCGATGCGGAGCACGCCTACCGCGAGGCCGTGCGCCACGGCGCGCGCGGCGTGCGCGAGCCGTGGGTGGAGAGCGACGAGCACGGCAGCGTGCGCCGGTCGACGATCGCCACCTACGGCGAGACCCTGCACACCTTCGTCGAGCGCGGCGCCTACGCCGGTCCATTCCTCCCCGGCTACGGGCCCGCGCTCGATGGGGCCCCTGACGAGGACGCCGGGCTGATGCTCGACGTCGACCACGTCGTGGGCAACGTCG
Source organism: Solirubrobacteraceae bacterium (assembly GCA_036745135.1). Taxonomy (GTDB): domain Bacteria; phylum Actinomycetota; class Thermoleophilia; order Solirubrobacterales; family Solirubrobacteraceae; genus DAIOGP01. Next base: position 3,305 of record DAIOGP010000125.1, on the reverse strand, counting down.
AGCTCGGCCGGATGGACGAGTGGGTCTCCTACTACGAGCGCGTGCTCGGCTTCACCCAGCTGATCCACTTCTCCGACGAGGACATCTCGACCGAGTACTCCGCGCTGATGTCGAAGGTCGTCGCCGACGGCGAGGGCCGGATCAAGTTCCCGATCAACGAGCCGGCCGAGGGCGCGCGGCGCTCGCAGATCGAGGAGTACCTCGAGTACCACGGCGGCCCCGGCGTCCAGCACCTCGCGCTCTCGACCGGCGACATCGTCGGCGCGGTGCGCGAGCTGCGCGCGCGCGGCGTGCGCTTCCTGCGCACGCCCGAGAGCTACTACGACGAGCTCCCCGGGCGCGTGGCGGAGGTGGACGACCGGCTCGCCGACCTGCGCGAGCTCGGCATCCTCGCCGACCGCGACGACGAGGGCTACCTGCTGCAGATCTTCACGAAGCCGCTCGGGGACCGGCCGACGCTGTTCCTCGAGCTGATCGAGCGCCACGGCGCGCGCGGCTTCGGCGAGGGCAACTTCAAGGCGCTCTTCGAGGCGATCGAGCGCGAGCAGGCCTCGCGGGGGAACCTCTGATGCGCTACCACCAGCTCGGCGAGATCCCCGTCAAGCGCCACATGCAGTTCCGCGAGAACGGCACGCTGCTCGTCGAGGAGGTGCTCGGCTTCGAGGGCTTCTCGGGGAACGAGTCGATCCTCTACCACCTGCAGTCGCCGTGCCGGATCAAGCTCGCGGGCGAGTTCACGCCGATCGTGCACGAGGCGTGGGTCCCCGACGCCCACGTCCACCGCCACACGGTCACCGGCTCGCTCGAGCGCGCGGGCGACCCGATCGACGGGCGCCGCGTGCTGATGTGGAACGGCGACGTCGAGATCGCGCTGTGCAAGCCGGCCGCCGAGAGCGAGCGCTTCTACCGCAACGGCGAGGGCGACGAGGTCCTCTTCGTGCACGAGGGCAGCGGCACGCTCGAGACGATCTTCGGCGACGTCCCCTACCGCCCCGGCGACTACGTCGTGATCCCGCGCGGGACGACCTACCGCGTCGCGTTCGACGATCCCGACCAGCTGTGGCTCACGTTCCACACGCCGGGCGAGATCGAGACGCCGAACCGCTACCGCAACCGCTACGGCCAGCTGCTCGAGCACGCGCCGTTCTCGCAGCGCGACTTCCACCCGCCGACGACGCTGCGCACGCACCGCGAGCGGGACGAGTTCGAGCTGGTCGTGCGCGTGCGCGGCGGGTTCCAGCGCTACGTGCTCGACTACCACCCGTTCGACGTCGTCGGCTGGGACGGCTACGTCTACCCGTACACGTTCAACGTCGCGGACTTCGAGCCGAGCACGGGCCGCTTCCACCTCCCCCCACCCGCGCACCAGACCTTCCAGGGACCGAACTTCGTGATCTGCTCGTTCTGCCCGCGCGAGCTCGACTACGACCCGCTCGCGGTGCCGATCCCCTACCACCACTCGAACGTACAGTCCGAGGAGATGATCTATTACGTCTCGGGCGAGTTCGGCAGCCGGCGCGGCATCGAGTCCGGCTCGATCACGCTGCACCCGTCGGGCCTGCCGCACGGTCCGCAACCCGGCCTCGCGGAGCGCTCGCTCGGCCAGCGCCGCACCGAGGAGCTCGCCGTGATGTGCGACACGTTCCGGCCGCTGCAGCTCACGGCGCTCGCCCGCGAGCTCGACGATCCCGCCTACGCCTACTCCTGGTACACGGAGACGCCGACGCCGTCGGCGGCGAGCACGACGGGGTGATGCGGATGTCCGCCACCCAGCCGCTGCGGCGAAGGGCGGAGCGCTCGGCGAGCGAGCACGAGCACGTGCTCGTGCGCCGCGGCGAGCGCAGCGGCGTCTCGATCGCGATCGGCGTCCACTCGACGGCGCTCGGCCCGGCGCTCGGCGGCTGCCGCATGTGGCGCTACCCCTCCGCGGCCGACGCCGTGCGCGACGCGCTGCGCCTCTCGCGCGCGATGACGTTCAAGGCCGCGGCCGCGGGGCTCGAGGTCGGCGGCGGCAAGGGCGTGATCCGCGTCGAACCCGGCGAGGCGACGCCGACCGGCGAGCGCCGGGAGGCGATGCTGCTCGACTTCGCGGACGCCGTCGAGTCGCTCGGCGGCCGCTACGTCACCGCCGAGGACGTCGGCACGAGCGCCGACGACATGGTCACGATCGCGCGCCGCACCGCCCACGTTGTGGGCCTGCCCGCCGAGCTCGGCGGCAGCGGCGACCCGAGCCCGTTCACCGCGCTGGGCGTCGTGAGCGCGATCCGCGCCTGCCTCGAGCGCCGCTTCGGCACGCCCGACCCGGCCGGCCGCAGCATCGCGGTCGTCGGCTGCGGCCGCGTCGGCGCCGCGCTCGCGCGCCAGCTCGCGTCCGCCGGCGCCGAGCTGCTGCTCGCCGACCTCGATCCCGCCAAGCGCGCGCTCGCCGACGAGCTGCCCGGCGCGACCTGGGTCGAGCCCGACGCGGCGCTGCTCGCCGCGGTCGACGTCCTGGCACCGTGCGCGCTCGGCGGCGTGATCGACCCCCGCAACGTCGACGCGCTGCGCTGCGCGATCGTCTGCGGCTCCGCGAACAACCAGCTCGCGAGCGAGGAGCTGGCCGACGCGCTGGCGGCGCGCGGGATCCTCTACGCGCCCGACTTCATCGTCAACGCCGGCGGGCTGATCAACGTCGCGCTCGAGCTCGAGGGCTACGACCGCGAGCGCGCGCTCGCCGGCGCCCGCGGGATCGAGGACGTGATGCAGCGGATCCTCACGACCGCCCAGGCGGCCGGCACGACGCCGCTGGCAGCCGCCTACGAGCTCGCCTGCCGGCGCCTCGAGCGTCCGGCCGCCTGAGGCGCGGCGCGCCGAATCCCGGCGCGCCCGCGTTCTCGACGTGCGTCGCGCGGGCCGGTCGCGCTGGTAGCGTCGCCGCCGCGATGGCCGCAGCGCACGACGAGACCGGCGCCCTCGGGCGCCGCGACTTCCTGGGCGTCGCCGGCGCGGGGCTCGTCTGCACGATCGGCGGCCGCGCGCTCGAGGTGCGCACGCAGGCCGACGCCGCGCGGGCGGACGTGGCCGCGGCCGCGCTGCCCAAGCCGCCGGGCGCGATGAGCGCCCCGCCGGGTTCGCTGCCCGTCGACCGGCTGACGTTCGCCGCGCCCGGGCCGCAGCCGGGCGGCGTCGCGCGGGAGCACTGGATCGCTGCGCGGACCGTGCGCTGGGATCCGGCGCCGAGCGGCCGTGACGCGTGGATGAAGCGCCGCATCCCCGGCCCGCGCAGCTTCCGCGCCTACGTCTACCAGCAGTATTCGGCCGGCTTC
>DAIOGP010000124.1:0-5289 GCA_036745135.1 Solirubrobacteraceae bacterium | reverse complement strand
CACCTGCTTGGCGGTGTCGATCGGCACGGCGAAGCCGATCCCGACGTTGCCGCTGCTGCCGCCGCCGGTCTCGATCTGCGAGTTGATGCCGATCACGCGGCCGGCAGCGTCGAGCAGTGGCCCGCCGGAGTTGCCCGGGTTGATCGCCGCGTCGGTCTGGATCACGTTGCTGATCGTGAAGTCGTTGGGCGCGCGGATCTGGCGCTGGAGCGCGGAGATGACGCCGGTCGTGAGCGTCCGGTCGAGCCCGAAGGGGTTGCCGATCGCGATCGCCGGATCGCCGACCTGGACGGCCTTGGAGGAGCCGAGGGTCAGCGGCGCGAGCTTCAGCCCGCTCGGATCGACCTTGAGCAGCGCGAGGTCGTTCGACGGGTCCGTGCCGACGACCTTCGCGTCGGCCGTCTTCTTGTCCTCGAACTGGACCGTGACCTTCGAGGCGCCGGCGACGACGTGGTTGTTCGTGAGGATGTTGCCGCTCGTGTCGATCACGAACCCGGAGCCGGTGGCGACCCCGCGCTGCGCCTGCGGAGTGCCGAACGGCGAGGTCGACTGCTGGACCACCGTCGCGCGGATGAAGACGACGCCCGGCGCGTCGCGCTTGTAGATCTGGTTGATCGTGAGCCCGGCGTCGCTGCTCGCCGTCGCGGGCTGCGCGAGCGTCGGCTGCTGCACGACGGTCGTACGCGGCTCGTCGCTCCCGACGCCGGCGATCAGGAACGCCACCGCGACGATCAGGCCGCCGAGCAGGGCAGAGACGAACGGAGAGCGGAGGATTCGCATGATCACGTTGGAGTGTGAGTTCGAGGGGTGAACACGGGCTAAGCGCGGACTGAGGCCGAGCTTAGGGCTCGGACGTGCCGTTCGCCGCCCCGGTCAGGGCGCGGCAGGCCGCCTCGAGGTCGGGCGCGCGCATCAACGACTCGCCCACGAGCACGGCGTCGACGCCGACGCGCTCGAGCTCCTCGAGCTGCTCGTGGGTCGAGAAGCCCGACTCGGACACGACCGTCTTGCCGGCCGGGACGTCCGACAGCAGCTCGTAGGTCCGCTCGACGTCGACGGAGAAGTCGGCGAGGTCGCGGTTGTTGATGCCGATCAGCTCGGCGTCGACTTCGAGCGCCGTCGCGAGCTCCTCCTCGTCGTGGACCTCGACCAGCACGTCGAGGTCCAGCGCGCGGGCCTCGCCGTGGAGCCGGGCGAGCTCGTCGGGCTCGAGCGCGGCCACGATCAGCAGGATCGCGTCGGCGCCGGCGGCCGCGGACTCGTAGACCTGGTAGGGGTCGATCACGAAGTCCTTGCGCAGGATCGGCAGCGCGCTTGCGGCGCGCGCCTCGCGCAGGTCGTCGAGCGACCCGCCGAAGTGGTCGCGCTCGGTCAGGATCGAGAGCGCCGCCGCGCCGCCGCGCTCGTAGGCGCGCACGACCTCGGCCACCGTCGCGCCCTCGCGGATCGCGCCGGCGGAGGGCGAGCGGCGCTTGTGCTCCGCGATCAGGGAGATCCCCGGCCGCGCGAGCGCCTCGGCGAACGGGCGATCCTCGTGGCGCGCCGCGACGGCGTGCTCGAGCTGCTCGAGCGGGACCTCGCGGCGGCGGCGCGCGAGGTCGTCGCGGGTCGCCTCGACGATGCGGCCGAGCACGCTCATGCCGCCGCGAGCTCCAGCGTGCGCGCGAGGTAGCGCTCGAGCGCCTCGCTCGCCGCGCCGCTGTCGACAGCGCCCTGCGCCGCACGCACGCCCTCGGCGAGCGTCGCCGCCGCGCCCGCGGCGTAGATCGCCGCGCCCGCGTTGAGCACGGCGACGTCGCGCAGCGGGCCGGTCGCACCGGCGAGGATCGCGCGCGTCGTCGCGGCGTTCTCGTCGGGCGTGCCGCCGGCGAGCGCGGCCATGTCCCCGACCGCGAGCCCGACGTCTGCGGGCGAGACGACGTAGCGCCTGATGTCGCCGTCGTCGACCTCGACGACCTGCGTTGTGCCGGAGATGCTCATCTCGTCCAACCCGTCGTCGCCGGACACTACCAGCGCCCGGACGACGCCCAGCTCCCGCAGCGCGCCGGCGATCCGGTCGATGAAGCGCGCGTCGACGACGCCGACGAGCTGCCGCGTGGCGCCCGCCGGGTTCGTCAGCGGCCCGAGGAAGTTGAAGACCGTGCGCAGGGCGAGCTCGCGCCGCACCGGCACGACGAAGCGGGTCGCGGCGTGATGCGAGGGCGCGAACATGAAGCCGAAGCCGACCTCGTCGATGCAGGCGGCGACGCCCTCGGGCGCGAGGTCGATGCGGGCGCCGAGCGCCTCCAGGACGTCGGCCGAGCCCGAGCGCGACGTCGCCGAGCGGTTGCCGTGCTTCGCAACGGCGCAGCCCGCGCCGGCCGCGATCAGCGCTGCGGTCGTCGAGATGTTGAACGTGGACCCCCCGCCGCCGGTGCCGGCGGTGTCGAGCAGGTCGGCGCGCTGCGCGTGCACGGGCGTGGCGAAGGCGCGCATCGTGCGCGCGAGCCCGGCGAGCTCGTGGACGGTCTCGCCCTTGGCCCGCAGCGCGATCAGGAAGGCGCCGGTCTCGATCTCGCTGGCGCGCCCGTGCATGATCTCGGCGAGCACGGCACCGGCGTCCTGCGCGCTCAGGTCGGCGCCGCCCGCGACCGCCTCGATCGCGGCGGTGAGGACCGGGTTAGGCACGGTCGAGGAAGTTGCGCAGCAGAGCCGGGCCCGCATCGGTGAGGACGGACTCGGGATGGAACTGCACGCCCTCGGCGGGCAGCTCGCGGTGGCGCACGGCCATCACGACGCCATCGCCCGCGGCGCTGCGCTCGAGGCAGGCGGGCAGCTCCGGGTCGACGACGAGCGAGTGGTAGCGGCCCACGGTCAACGGGGATTCGAGGCCGGTGAAGATCGTCCTGCCGTCGTGCTCGATCGCCGACGCCTTGCCGTGGACGGGATGGTGGCGCACGACGCGGCCGCCGAACGCCTGCACGAGCGCCTGGTGGCCCAGGCAGACTCCGAGCGTGGGCACCCCCGCCTCCGGGAAGCGCCGCACGACCTCGAGCGAGATCCCGGCCTCGTTCGGCGTGCACGGCCCGGGCGAGACGACCACCCGGTCGGGCGCGCGCGCGAGCAGCTCGTCCACGGTCGCCGCGTCGTTGCGCACGACCTCGAGCTCGGCGCCCAGCTCCCCGAGGTACTGGACGAGGTTGTAGGTGAACGAGTCGTAGTTGTCGACGCAGAGGACGCGCAGGCTGCTCACGGCCACTCCGGCTGCTCGACCGCGAGCTCGATCGCCTGCAGCACCGCGCGCGCCTTTGCCTCGGACTCGGCGAACTCGTAGTCGGGCTTGGCGTCCGCCACGGTGCCGCCGCCCGCCTGCACGTGAGCGACGCCGTCCGCGACGACGACCGTGCGGATGTGGATCGCGGTGTCGAGGTCGCCGGCGTAGGAGAGGTAGCCGACCGCGCCGCCGTAGCCGCCGCGCTTGACGGGCTCGAGCTCGTCGATGATCTGCATCGCGCGGACCTTCGGCGCGCCCGAGAGCGTCCCGGCCGGCAGTACCGCGCGCAGCGCGTCGATCGCGCCGACCTCGGGGCGCAGCGTGCCCGCGACCGACGAGACGATGTGCATCACGTGGCTGTAGGTCTCGACGGCCATGAACGTCTCGACGTGGACGCTTCCGTACTCGCACACGCGGCCGAGGTCGTTGCGGCCGAGGTCGACCAGCATCACGTGCTCGGAGCGCTCCTTCTCGTCCTCGAGCAGCTCGCGGGCGATGCGCGCGTCCTCCTCGGCGTCGGCGCCGCGCGGGCGCGTACCCGCGATCGGCCGGGTCGAGACGCGGCGCCCGCTGACCGTCAGCAGCGGCTCCGGGCTCGCGCCGGCGACCTGGAAGTCGCCGAAGTCGAGGAAGTACATGTACGGGCTCGGGTTCACGGCGCGCAGCCCGCGGTAGATCGAGAAGGCCTCCACCGGGACGGGCGCCGACCAGCGCTGGGAGGGGACGACCTGGAACGCGTCGCCAGCGTGCACGTACTCAACGATCCGCGCGACCATCGCCTCGAAGCGCTCGCGCGGCATGTTCGAGGTGAAGGCCGGCATCGAGCGCCCGGGCGCCGGGGGGCGTGCGGGCCGCGGGACGGGCCCCGCGAGTTTCCAGCGGACCTCGGCGATCGCCTCGAGCGCGGCGGCGTAGGAGCGGTCGACGTCGTCGTCGGCGTAGACGTTGGCGAGCACCGTGAGCGTGTGCTTGAGGTGGTCGAAGATCACGAGCACGTCGCTCAGCATCAGGGCCATGTCCGGGAGCCCGAGCGGATCGGGGTTCGGCTCGCCGAGCGGTTCGACGGTCCGGACCAGGTCGTAGCCGAAGAAGCCGACGGCGCCGCCCGCGAACGGCGGGAGGTCGGGGTCCGGCGCCTGGTGGTAGCGCCCGACCTCCCCCGCGGCGAGCGCGTACGGGTCGCCGCCGTCGGCGAGCGACCAGCGCACGACCTTGCGCGGCCGGAAGCCGATGAACGAGTAGCGCCCGACGCGCGCGCCCTGCTCGGCGGACTCGAGCAGGAACGCCGGGCCGGCGTCGCGCAGCTTGAGGAACGCGGAGACGGGCGTCTCGCAGTCGTCGATGAAGCTGTGGCGCAGCGCGATCAGGTTGTGCTCGCGGGCGAGCGCGCGCGCCTCCTCGAGCGACGGCGTGACGCTCGGCGCGGCGCGGTCAGCGACGACGGTCATCGAGCACGCGCTCCGCGTCGGCGAGCGCGAGCCCGCGGCTGTGGAGCAGCACCGTGAGGTGGTAGATCACGTCCGCGGCCTCCTCGGCGACGCGCGCGTCGGACTCCTCGCGCGCCGCGCGGGCGACCTCCTCCGCCTCCTCCCGCACCTTCGCGCCGATCAGCGGCGGGTCCTCGAGCAGCTCGACCGTGTAGGAGCCGGCCGGTCGCTGCGCCGCGCGCTCCACGAGCGTGCGCTCGAGCGCCGGCAGCGCCTCGTGCGGCGCGGCCGGGACGAGCTCGCCGGCGTGGAAGCACGTGCGCTCGCCGGTGTGGCAGGCCGGTCCGGCGGGCTCGACGAGCGCGAGCAGCGCGTCGGCGTCGCAGTCGACGCGCAGCGCCCGCAGCGCCTGGGTGTTGCCGCTCGTCGCCCCCTTGTGCCAGAGCTCGTTGCGCGAGCGGCTGAAGAAGTGCAGCTCGCCGCTGGCGCGCGTGCGCGCCAGCGCCTCGGCGTTCATGTACGCAAGCGTCAGGACCTCGCCCGAGCGCCAGTCCTGCACGACGCACGGGACGAGGCCGCGCTCGTCGAATGCGATCTCGGCGTCGTCCA
>DAIOGP010000123.1:0-5322 GCA_036745135.1 Solirubrobacteraceae bacterium | reverse complement strand
CAGGCCGATGGGGCAGCTGACGCCGGTGCCGCCGATCCCGCAGTAGCCGTTCGGGTTCTTCGCCAGATACTGCTGGTGGTAGTCCTCGGCGTAGTAGAACGGCCCCGCCGTGGCGATCTCCGTCGTGATCGCGCCGTGGCCCGCGGCCGCGAGCTCGCGCTGGTAGGCCTCGCGCGACGCGAGCGCGGCCTCGAGCTGGGCGTCGGAGGTCGTGAGGATCGCCGAGCGGTACTGCGTGCCGACGTCGTTGCCCTGCCGCATCCCCTGGGTCGGGTCGTGCCCCTCCCAGAAGATCCGCAGCAGCGCCTCGTAGCTCGTGATGCCGGGGTCGAAGACCGCCAGCACCGCCTCGGTGTGTCCGGTGCTGCCTGAGCAGACCTCCTCGTAGGTCGGGTTCGGCGTGACGCCAGCCGCGTAGCCGACGGCGGTCGTCCACACGCCGGGCGCCTGCCAGAAGAGGCGCTCCGCGCCCCAGAAGCAGCCCATGCCGAAGATCGCGCGCGCGAGCCCGTCGGGGAACGGCGGCGCGATCGGGTTGCCGAGCACCGTGTGGCGCGCAGGCACGGGCGTCGCCTGCTCGCGCCCGGGCAGCGCGCGCGCCGGGTCGACCATGCGCGCCTTGTCCTTGAAGAGCATGCCGAGCAGTCCGTCCATCGTCGTGAACGTTACGCGCCGGCGCGCGAAGCGGATCTGCGGCTCCGCGCGAGCGGCATCACTGAGCCGATGGTGGCGCAGCGCCGTAGCCATGTCGTCAGCAAGGGAAAAGGAGCTCAGCCATGACCACCCAGCGCCGTGCCGTCGCGTTCATCCTGATCGCGGCGTTCGTATCGTTCATCCTGTCCGTGTCGCTGTGGTTCAGCGACCACAAGGACCAGGGCCTGTTCGTCGGGCTGTGGGTGCCGTCGATCCTCGCGCTCGGCTCGCTCGTGCTCGTCGCGCTCAACGCAGATCGGAAGCAGCGATGAGCGACGGCGGAATCTTCATCGTGGGCCTGCTGGTGACGCTCGTGGTCGGCGCGGCGCTCGCGCTGCTCGTCTGGGGCGCCATCCTCGATGGCCGCACGCAGACCGCGTTCGAGGACGAGCAACGCGCCGAGGAGGCGCGGCGCAAGCCGGTGACGGCCCCGGTCGCGTAGCCGGTGGCGCGCGCGGCCTCGTCAGCGCGCGGGGTTGCGCGACCGCCGTGCCAGGACGGCTGCGAACGCCAGCGCTGCCGCGAGCAGCACGCCCAGGATCGCGACGAGCGCGATCGCGACCCCCGGCCACCCTCCGCCGCCGGCGGGCTGCTTCGCGCCGGCCGGCGTCGCCGGCTCGAACGTGCCGGTGCCGCCGAGCACCGCGCCGAGGTTGCTCATGAGGTCCGCGAAGCCCGGCGGGAAGCTGCCGGCGCCGCACCGCGTGAAGCGGCGCCCGAGCGCGATCTGCGTCTGGAGCGTGCCCTCCACCCCGAGCATCTGCACCATTACGGTGTCGGCCTGCGCGGCCTGCGATCCGAGCAGGCGCGCGACCACGAACTGCCCGACGTGCTGGTAGTCGGCGCGTGTGAGGCCCGGGCAGGGGCGCACGCCGCGCTCCACGGCGACGAGGACCCGTGCGCCCTCGCGCTCCTGCGCGGCGGTGGCGAGCGCCTGCGTCGGGGCCAGCGCGAGCAGCGCCGTCAGCGCGACGAGCGCCGTCAGCGCTGCGAGGGCGAGGCGAGCTGGGTCAGGCACCGGCGCCGACATGCTCGGGCGACGCTATCCCCGCGCGGGAGCTCCCGAAGCCGGATCAACTACGTTCGCGCGCGGGGTACTTACCGAAGGATCCGGCGGGACGCTGATATAATTGCGCCCGCAACCATTTCACCCGTCGAGGAGCACGCCATGCAGCTGGAGGGCATCCACCACGTGACCGCGATCACCGGCGACGCGGCGCGCAACGTCGACTTCTACGTCCGCGTGCTCGGCATGCGCCTCGTGAAGAAGACGGTCAACCAGGACGACACGAGCGTCTACCACCTCTTCTACGGCGACGAGCGGGGCTCGCCCGGCTTCGACCTGACGTTCTTCGACTTCCCCGGCGCAAGCCGCGGGCGCGCGGGCGACGGGATGGTCCACACGGTCGTCTTCCGCGTCGCCTCCGAGGACGCGCTCGACTTCTGGGCCGAGCGCCTCGCCGGGCAGGACGTCGCCGTGGAGCGCGAGCCCGGGCGCCTGCGCATCGCCGACCCCGAGGGCCTGCGCCTCGAGCTCGTGATCGAGGACGTGCCCGACGCGCCGCTCGTCGCGAACGCGCCCGACGTGCCCGCCGACGTCGCGATCCAGGGCTTCGCCGGTCTGCGCGCGTACGCGTCCCAGCCCGAGCGCAGCCGCGGCCTGCTCGAGCAGACGCTCGGCTTCACGGCGGTGGGCGAGGCGCGCTTCGAGGCGCGCGGCGCGCGCCGCGGCGGCTGGATCGCCTACGAGCCGCCGCCGGCGGAGCGCGGCCTGCAGGGCGCGGGCAGCGTCCACCACGTCGCCTGGGCGACGGAGATCGCGGAGCACGACGCGTGGCAGGTGCGCGTCAGCGCCGCGGGCGCCCACGCGACGCCCGTGATCGATCGCTTCTACTTCCGCTCGATCTACTTCCGCGAGCCGAGTGGCGTCCTCTTCGAGCTCGCGACGATGGGCCCCGGCTTCACGGTCGACGAGCCGCTCGAGACGCTCGGCGAGCACCTCGCGCTGCCGCCGTTCCTCGAGCCGCAACGGCAGGCGATCGAGGCCCGGCTCGCGCCGCTGCCGACGCCGCGCAGCGGGCACGTCCCGATCGCCTAGCGCGCCGGAGCCGCCGCGCGGGGGCACATTCCCGGGGTGCGGCGGACCGAGGCTCGGTCCGCCGCGCTCAGCGCTGGATCGACTTGACCGTCGTGAACTCGACCATGCCCCACGGGCCGTACTCGCGCCCGTGGCCGGAGCGCTTGACGCCGCCGAACGGCGCGAGCGGGTTGAACGTCGCGCCGTTGATCTCGACCTGGCCGGTGCGGATGCGCCGCGCGACGGCGAGCGCGCGCTCCTCGTCGGCGGACCACACCCCGCCGGCGAGCCCGTAGTCCGAGTCGTTCGCGATCCGCAGCGCCTCGTCCTCGTCGCCGTAGGGGATGATCGCGAGCACCGGGCCGAAGACCTCCTGCTGGGCGAGCGTCGAGCTCGGGTCGACGTCGCTGAAGACGGTCGGCCGCACGAAGTAGCCGTGGTCCAGGCCCTCCGGCGGCTCGCTCCCGCCCGCGATCAGGCGCGCGCCACCCGCGCGCGCGCCGTCGATGAAGCCGCGCACGCGCTCGCGCTGGGCGGCGCTCACGAGCGGGCCGAGCCGCGTGTCGGGCGCGAACGGGTCGCCGACCGTCGTGCGCTCGACCGCCGCCGCGGCGATCTCCTCGACCTCGGCGAGCCGCTCCCGGGGGACCACCATCCGCGTGAGCGCCGAGCACGTCTGGCCGGAGTTGAGGAAGCAGTTGCCGATCCCGTTGCGCACCGCGCGCTTGAGGTCGGCGTCGGGCAGCAGCACGTTGGCGGACTTCCCGCCGAGCTCGAGCGCCACCGGCTTGACCGTCGCCGAGGCCACCTCGGAGACGCGCCGGCCGGCGCGCGTCGAGCCGGTGAACGACACCATGTCGACGCCGGGGTGGGCGGCGAGCGCCTCGCCGACGACCGGCCCGGTGCCGGTGACGAGGTTGAAGACGCCAGGCGGCACGCCGGCGGCGGCGATGATCTCGGCGAGCACGAACGCGTTGAGCGGCGTCACCTCGCTCGGCTTGAGCACGACCGTGCAGCCGACCACGAGCGCGGGGGCGACCTTCGCGGCGATCTGGTGCAGCGGGTAGTTCCACGGCGTGATGCAGGCGACGACGCCGACCGGCTCGCGCAGGACGAGCGAGTTGCCGATCTCCTGGCGCCACGGGACCTCCTCGACGAGCGTCGGCGCGGTCGCGAACGTGGCCAGCGGCAGGCCGACCTGGATGGCGCGCGTCTGCGCGAGCGGCATCCCGAGCTCGGTCGTGATCAGCGCGGTCAGCTCGTCGGCGCGGGCCTCGATGCCGGCGGCGATCGCGGCGAGCGCCTCCTGGCGGGCCTCGAGCGGCGCGCCCGCCCAGGCCGGCAGCGCGGCGACCGCGGCGGCGACCGCGCGGTCGACGTCCTGCGGCGTGCCGGCCGGGATCGTGCCGACGACCTCCTCGGTCGTCGGGTTGAGCACGTCGATCGTCTCGGTCGCCGACGAGGCGACCCAGTCGCCGCCGATCAGCAGGCGGTCGTGGGCGGGGGCGGTGACGGCCATGGCAGCTGCTCCTCGGGTGCTCAGACGGGGACGGACGCGGCCGGCCGGCTCGCGCCGGCCGCGTGGGCGATCGCCTCGGCGGTGCGGTGCGCCAGGGCCATCACGGAGATCATCGGGTTGGTCCCGGTCGCGGTCGGGAACGCGCTCGCGTCGCCGATCCACACGCCGGGGGTGTCGTGGAGCTCGCCGCGCACGTCGGCGACCGACGTCGCCGGGTCGGCGCCCATGCGGCACGAGCCCATCTGGTGCGCGCTGAAGAGCGTCACGCCGCCGAGGCGCAGCGGCAGGCGGCGCAGGCGGGCGAGGTACGCGTCGAGGTCGTCGCCGGCGCGCCACACCGGCGGCGTCGCGGCGAGCAGCACCAGCTCGCTCGCCCCGGCCGCGACGTGCAGCCGCGCGAGCGCGCCGAACGCGCGGTGCATCGTGCGCACGTCGATCGGGTCGGTCAGCGCGTAGCGCACCTCGGCCTCGCCGGCGGCGTCGAGCGTCACGGTCCCGCCGCCGTGGTCGCGGATCCGGGCGAGGAAGGTACCCGTGGACGCCATGCGCTCCATCTGGCGCCGGTGCTCGGCCGCCGTGGTGAACGGCGTCGCCGAGCCGATCAGCCCGGGCGCGTACTGCGTGCCCTCGATGCGGAAGCCGAAGCCCTCGGCGTCGGCCCCGGACTCGAACTCGTCGACGAGCACCGCGTGCGGCGCGCCCGACCACGCGCGCAGGTCCTCGCCGTAGACGCCCGACATGGCGACGGTCGGGTGCAGGTGGAGGTCGCGGCCCACGGCCGGACCGCCGATCCCCGAGCGCAGCAGCAGCGCCGGCGTCTCGAGCGCGCCGGCGGCGCAGACGACGTGCGGCGCGCGGACGGTCAGCGAGATCCGCCGGCCGCTCGCGCGGTCCGTCCACACGGCGGCGACGCCGGCGGCGCGCCCGCCCTCGACGAGGACCTCGCGCGCGCTGCAGTCGGCGACGACGACGGCGCCGGCGGCGACCGCGTCGACGAGGTAGGTCTTGAGCGTCGAGCGCTTGGCCCCCGTGC
>DAIOGP010000122.1:1361-5365 GCA_036745135.1 Solirubrobacteraceae bacterium | reverse complement strand
GTCAGGAACCCGCGCCGCGCGCCGCTCGCGGCGACGCGCGGGGCGATCGGCGCGAAACGCGGCGTCGCGGCGCCGGCGGCGACCGTGCCTTGGATCGGGACGTCGGCCCCGCGCCCGCCGCCGCAGCCCGCGGCGCCGGCGACGAGGGCGAGCGCGATCGCCGAGATCGCCGCGGCGCGGACGCCCACTAGCCGGAGGGCGCCCCGTCGCCGACCGCGGCGCGCAGCCGGCTCAGGCGCGGCCGCGCGTATCCGAGGTCGAGGCGCTCGAGGAGCTCGTCGGCGAGCGCCACGTAGTCGGCGGCCAGGTCAGGCCGGTGGTCGAGGATCGAGATCGCGCGCTCGGCCGACTCCGCGTAGGCGATCGACTGGCGGACGACGGGCTCGAGCAGCTTGTCGCCGTAGTGCTCGCTCAACGACCGATGGGCCTCGCGCGAATGCACGGTGCGCATGTCGGCGATGTTGAGCACGACCCCGAGCCACTCGAGCTCCGGGTTGAGCGTGTCGCGTGCCAGCTCGAGCACCTCGAGCGCTTGCTCGACGCCCTGCAGCGCGAAGTACTGCGCCTCGGACGTGAGCAACGCGAAGTCGGCCGCGACGAGCGCGTTCACGGTCAGCAGCCCGAGCGAGGGCGGGCAGTCGATCAGGATCAAATCGTGCGCCTCGCGCAGGTCCTTGAGGGCGCGTCGCAGCGTCAGCTCGCGCCCGAGCTTGCCGCCCAGCGCGAGCTCCGCCTCGGCGAGGCCGAGGTTCGCCGGGATGATGCCGTCGTGCACCGCGGCGGCTGCCGACGTGCGTCCGCTCAGCACGTCGGCGATCGTCGGCGCGGCGTCCGGCGGGACGTCGAAGTAGTCGGAGAGGTTGCCCTGCGGGTCGAGGTCCACCACGAGCGTGTCGAGCTCGATCCGGCGGAAGACGTCCGCGAGCGTTCGCACCGTCGTCGTCTTCCCGGTGCCGCCCTTCTGCGAGAGGACCGCGAGCGTCGCTGCCATCGCGGCCGACTACCGGTGGGCCCCGCCGGCCCGCGGCGACGTCGTCACGCCGGCTCGCCGCCGCTCGCGCGGACGAAGCGGCTCGATTCCGGCACGGCCGAGATCTCGAGGAAGCGCAGGTGGAACCGCCCGACCAGGATCTCGTCGCCGTCGTGCAGCGAGCTCCACTCGACGCGGTGGCCGTTGACGTACACGCCGTTGAGGCTGCGGTCGTCGAGGATCCGCACGCCGTCGTGCTGGTGCACGATCAAGGCGTGCCGGCGCGAGACGGTCGGGTCGTCGAGGCGGATGTCGGCGGCGAGGCTGCGGCCGACCCGCGTCCACTGGCGGACGAGCGGCACCACGACGAGCCGGCCGCGGTCGTGGTAGGCCGCGTACGCGCCCGGCTCGGTGAGCTCCGCGCGCGCCTCGCCGAGCCAGTCGTCGTCCTCGGCCGGCGGCGCGGGCTGGTTGTCGGCCGCGGGCATCGCGAACATCGACGCGCGCACGAAGCTCGTGCCGCTGCACCACGGGCACGGCGGCACGACGTCCCCCGACTGCAACGTGACGACGTAGTCGCAGTCCTCGCACCGGAACGACCCGGTTCCCGCCAGCGTTCCCGTTATCACCGTGTGCATGTTCGCTCCCCCGGAACGGTGCGAGCGCCGCATGGCCCGCGCGATGACCTGGTGGCGATGATAACGACCATGCGCCGAAGCGAGGTCCGGCGCGCGGGCGACGAGCCTGGAAACGCCGCGTTTTGCGGCAAGGAAGCGTCCGCGCGCGGGCGCGGCCGGGGCTTGCGGCCGCAGCGGCGCACGCATGGGGCAGGAGCCCGCGCCCGCGGCGCGAATCTCAGCGCATGGACGTCGTGTCCCGGATCGCCCCGCTGCTCGAGCGCCAGCTGCTGCGCAAGGCCGTCCACGCGCTCCAGGCCGGCGAGGAGCGCTGCACGACCTGCCGGCGGACGCCGCTGATCGGCGAGTCGGTCCATCGCTACGCCGACGGGCAGCTCGTCTGCGAGCTGTGCCGTCCGTTGCGCGCCGAGGCGCCCCAGCGCATCGAGCGGATCCGCGGCACCGAGCACGGCCAGGCCGTGCGACTCGCCGCGCCCCGAGCTGCGTAGTCGGCTGACGCCGTGCGAGAATCGGCGCCGCCGTGGACCCAGTCACCGTCTCGATCCTGATCGACCGCCCGCGCGAGGCCGTCTTCGAGTACCTCGCCGACATCGCGAACCACCCGGAGTTCAACGACCACTGGCTCGTCGACTGGCGGCTGACCCGCGAGGACTCCTACGGCGCGGGCGCGGGGGCTCGCTTCCGGGTCCAGGCGCCCGGCAACCGCTTCAGCTGGGCCGACGTCACGCTCGCGGAGGTCCAGCCCCCCTACCGGATCGTCGAGCTTGGTCGCGGCGGGAAGTTCAACCGCATCCGGATCACGAGCTCGTTCACGTTGACGCCGGGCCCCGGGACGTCGACGAAGGTCGAGTTCACGACCGAGACCGAGCCCGCGAAGCTCTCCGACCGGCTGCTCGAGTCGTTCGGCGCGCGCGGCTGGACGAAGCGCAAGGCGACCAGGGCGATGCGTCGGCTGCGCTCGATCCTCGAGGAGGGGGAAGACCGGGGCCGGCGCGCGACCGTCGCCGGCGGATGAGGCCGCGCCGAGGGCAGCCGGTATGCTGCCCGCCCGTGAACGCCAGGCTCTCGCGCATCGTCGTCGCCGTGCTCGCGCTGGCACTCGTCGGATCGCTCGCGGCGTGCGGCAACAAGCAGGACGTCGTCACCGAGGCAGCCACCGAGGGCATCTTCGTCGACGTCGGCGGGCTCGCGTACCAGGTGCAGATCTCGCGGGCGCTCAACCCGGCGAGCGCCGAGGACCGCGATTACCTCGTGGGCCTGCCCGCGACCGTCCCGCCGCCGAAGCCGGACGAGACGTGGTTCGCGGTGTTCCTGCGGGTCGAGAACAACGAGGGCGACGGGAGCCGGCCCGTGCAGGCCAGCACCGATCTCAAGATCGTCGACACGGTCGGCCAGACCTATCAGCCCGTGACGCTCGACCCGACGAACGTGTTCGCCTACACGGGCGCGACGCTGGGACCGGGCGACGTCCTGCCCGCGCCGGACACGGCGGCGTCCGAGGGACCGGTGCAGGGCTCGCTCGTGCTGTTCAAGCTCCCGGTCCAGTCGTTCCAGGACCGCCCGCTGCAGCTACGGATCGCCGATCCGCAGAACGCCGCCGCCGAGGCGACGATCGACCTCGACGTCTAGCCGGCGCCCGCCGCTCGGCGTGACGACGGCGGTCGGCCTCAGCGAATACGACGTTTGAGCGCCGCGATCAGCACGCCGCGCGCGGCCGGCGCCGCGGTCGTGCGGCCCGCGCCGCCGCGGATCAGCAGCACCGAAACGGCGACGCGCGGCCGGCGCGCCGGTCCGTAGGCCACGAACCACGCGTCGGTGCGCGGGGGCGCGTTCGGGTCGGGTGGCGGCGGGAGCTCGCCGGGCGCCGTCGGCTTCGGGGCGTCCTCGAGCTCGGCCGTGCCCGTCTTGCCGGCGATCTGAACTCCGGGGACCGCTGCCGCGGTGCCCGTGCCGAAGCGCACCACGCCCAGCATCAGCCGTGCGACCTGGCGCGCCACGCGCCGGCTCGTGACGCGCGTGCGCCGCGTGCGCTCGCCGTAGCGCAGCGTCGGCCGCACGCGCAGGCCGCCGTCCCCGATCGCCGCGGCGACCAGCGCCATCTGGAGCGTCGTCGCGACGACCCTGCCCTGGCCGATCGCGGTCGAGCCGATCGCGAGCTCGCCGCCGCCGACGTCCGCGGCCTCGGGGATCGAGCTGGTCTGGGCCCCGGCGATCGGCGGCGGCTCGTTGAAGCCGAAGCGCCGCGCCGCGTCGACGAGGCGGCGGGCGCCGATGCGCGCGCCGAGCGGCGCGAAGACCGAGTTGCACGACTGCGCGAACGCGTTGGCGAAGGAGCCGCCGCAGCGCTCGCCGTTCGCGTTCTCGAGCCGGACGCCGTCGAGGACCGCGGCGGTCTC
>DAIOGP010000122.1:0-1261 GCA_036745135.1 Solirubrobacteraceae bacterium | reverse complement strand
GCGAGCGTCCGCTCGCCCGCGAGCAGCTCGCCGCCCGGCGTGCCGGCCAGCGCCGAGTTGAAGACCCGCTCGAGCCCGGACGTCCCGACCGGCGCGTCGGGTGGGAAACCCGCCGCCTTCAGCGCGCCCACCTGGTCCGGCGGCGGCGGACCGAGCTGCCCGACGACCTGTGCGGCGACGTCGGGCACGCCCGACGTGCGCCCGGGCCCGCGCGCCAGCGGGGTCCGGTCGCGCGCGAGCAGCGCGGCGCGCGCCGGGAGGCGCGTCCGGCGTTGCAGCCGCTCGCCACGACGCACGCCCGGGAACGTCAGCGCGGGGCTCCAGGCGACGCGCGCGGCGTCCGCGTCGCCCGTGAGCCGGATCCGGGCGACCGCGCGCACCGCGCCGAAGGCGCGCGTCTGCACCGTCATCGGCACGTCGATCACGTTCCCGCGGCGCCGACCGACGCGGCCGGGCACGAACGCGGTCGCCGTCGCGGTCGCGGCAGCGTCGCGGTAGGCCTGGCCGAACGCCGCGACCGTCACGCGGGCGCGCGTCCGCCGGTCGATCAGGCGGTGCATGCCGGCGTAGTCGCCGCGCTCCCAGCGATTGACGAAGCGCTGCACGAGCGCCCGGTCGGACGCGGCCGGGTCGTGATTCGCGCCCTCGTAGGCGCCGGCCGCGAACGCCACGCCGGCGAACGCGACGAGCGGGAGGGCACGGCGCCGTACCCGAGCACGGCCTCCACGAGGGGTGGCGCTCGGCGCGCTCGCTCGGCGTGGGCCACCCCGCTGCACAGTGGCGGGCAGGGTAGTCCATCGCCTCCGCGCCGCGGCTGCCGCCGCGGGTAGCCTCGCAGGGCCCGTGACCCTGCTCGACTGGACGATCGTGGCGCTCGTGGCGCTGCTGGCGCGCGCGGGCGCGGCCCGCGGCTTCATCGCCGGAGCGCTGTGGCTTGCCGGCTTCGTCGGGGGCGCCGCGCTCGGCGCCCGGATCGGCGCGGCGCTCGCGGCCGGGGGCTCGAGCTCGCCGTACGCCCCGCTGTTCGGGCTCTGCGGCGGGCTCCTGCTCGGCGTGCTGCTCGGCTTCGGCCTGGGCCGCATCGGCGAGCGCGTGCGCGGGCGGCTCCGCCTGCGCGCCGTGCGGCGGCTCGACTCGGCCCTCGGCGCCGCGATGAACGCGGTCCTCGCGCTCGCGATCGCGTGGCTCGCGGGCGCCACGGCGCTGCAGACCCCCGGCGCGCGCGACCTGCGCGCCGAGGTGCAGCGCTCGCGGGTGCTGC
>DAIOGP010000121.1:0-5399 GCA_036745135.1 Solirubrobacteraceae bacterium | reverse complement strand
CTTGCGGAGCGCCCGGCGAGGACCGCGCCCCAACCGGCCGGGGCGCGAACCGAGCTGACGCGGGGCAGGACGAGCACCGTCGCGGGCTCGTCGGCCGCGACGGCGCGCTGAGCGAGCCCGAGCGGGTCGCGCACGACGAGCCGCGGCGGCGCGAGCACGCGCAACCCGCGCCGCGAGAAGCGAGCGTCGATGCGGACGCGCGCGCCGCGTCCGCCGCGCCGGATCGGCGCCGGCGCGGCGAGCAGCGGCTCGTCGATCCAGCCGCCCGGCAGCGGCGCGCCGCGCGTCGCCACGGCGATGCTCACGCGCAGGGGCTCCTCCTCTTCGACGGTGTGCCGGTCGAGCTCGCGCACGATGCGGACGCCGGTCGCGGCGGCGCGGACCCAGGCGCCGGCGCCCGTGCCGAGCACGGCGAACGCCACGCCGGGCACGTACAGCGCCTCCGCGTCGAACGCGGCCGCGACGAGCACCAGCGCCAGGCCGATCAGCGCAGTGCCCGCAGCCCCCACCGCGGCCTACCTCGCCGGCGTTCGCTCGAGCGCGTCGGCGACCACCTGCGCGCGCGTGGTGTCGGCGGCCTCGGGCGCGGTGACGATGCGGTGCGCGAGCACCGCCTGGGCCAGCGCCTGCACGTCGTCGGGCAGCGCGAACTCGCGGCCCTCGAGCGCCGCGTTCGCCTTGGACGCGCGCAACAGCATCAGCCCGGCACGCGGGCTCGCGCCGAGCTCGACGCGCGGATCCGCGCGCGTCTGCGCGAGCAGCGCGACGATGTAGTCGCGCAGGGCGCGCGCCGCGTGCACCTGCTTGGCGGCGTCCTGCGCCCGCAGCACCTGCCCGCGCGTGACGACCGCGCCGAGCTCGAGCACGCGGTCGCCGGCCTCGTGATCGGCGAGCATCCCGGCCTCGTCCTCGGCGCTCGGGTAGCCCAGCGCGACCTGCACCATGAACCGATCGACCTGCGCCTCGGGCAGCGGGTACGTGCCCTCGTACTCGATCGGGTTCTGCGTCGCGAGCACGAGGAACGGGCGCTCGAGGTCGCGCGTCTCGCCGTCGACCGTCACGCGGCGCTCCCCCATGCACTCGAGCAGGCCCGACTGGGTCTTGGGCGAGGCGCGGTTGATCTCGTCGACGAGCACGATGTTGGCGAAGATCGGCCCGGGCCGGAACTCGAAGCGCTGCTCGTGCGGGTCGAACACGTTGACGCCGACGACGTCGGCCGGGAGCAGGTCGGCGGTCCCCTGGACGCGCGTGAAGCGGCAGTCGATCGACTGGGCGAGCGCGCGCGCGAGCGCCGTCTTGCCGACGCCGGGGTAGTCCTCGACGAGCACGTGGCCCTCCGCGATCAGCGCGACGAGCACGTGACGTAGCACGTCGGCGGGCACCTTGACCGCCCGCTCGACGTTGGTCGCGATTCGTTGGGCGATCCCCGCGGCGGCCTCGAGCGCGTCGGCGCGAGAGCTCTGCGCGATCGGCTCGACCGGTTCCATCAGGCCTCGCTGGCCGCCGTCGTGTGCGCCCGCAGCCGCGCCACCGCGTCGAGCACCTCGGCCGCGATCTGCGCCTTGGGCGCGCGAGCGACGTGCGTCTCGCCGGCCGCGGTCAGGATCGCGACCTCGTTGTCAGCGCTGTCGAAGCCGATGCCCGCCTGGGCGACGTCGTTGACCACGATCGCGTCGAGGCCCTTGCGGGCGAGCTTCGCGCGCGCCGCCTCCAGCGCCCCCGCGCCGTGCTCGGCGGCGAAGCCGACGAGCGTCTGGCCCGGCCGCCGCGTGGCCGCGAGGCCGCTGAGCACGTCGTCGGTGCGCTCCAGCTCGAGCGCCAGCGTCGCAGCGCCCTCCTTCTTGAGCTTGCCGTCGACGGGCGCGACGGGCCGGTAGTCGGCGACCGCGGCCGCCATCAGCAGCACGTCGCAGGTGCGGAACTCGGCCGCGCAGGCGCTCGCCAGCTCGGCCGCGGTGCCGACGTCGACGTAACGCACGCGCGGGTCGCGGGAGAGCGCGACGTTCGCGGCGATCGCGGTCACGTCGGCGCCGCGGCGCGCCGCCTCCGCGGCGAGCGCGAACCCCATCCGTCCCGAGGACCGGTTGCCGACGAAGCGCACGCCGTCGATCGGCTCGCGCGTGCCTCCGGCCGTGACGAGCACGCGCAGGCCGTCGAGCGGGCGCGGCGTGCCCGAGGGCACGAGCGCCTCGATCGCGGCGAGGATCGCGGCCGGCTCGAGCAGCCGGCCGAGGCCCCACTCGCCGCGCGAGGCGAGCTCGCCCTCCTCGGGCTCGAGCACGTGCACGCCGCGCTCGCGCAGCACGCGCAGGTTCGCCCGCGTGGCCGCGTGCGCGTACATCTGGTGGTTCATCGCCGGCGCGACGACGAGCGGGCACGTCGCGGCGAGCGCCGCGCTGGTCAGGAAGTTGTCGGCCAGGCCGTGGGCGAGCTTCGCGAGCGTGTTGGCGGACGCCGGGGCGACGACGTACGCGTCGGCGTTGCGCACGACCTCGAGGTGGCCGATGGGGTCGTGCTCGGGCGGCCGCTGGTCGGGGAAGGCGCCGCGCGCCGGGTCGCGCTCGAACTCGTCGACGAGCACCGGCGCACCGGTGATCGCGGCGAACGACGCGCGGCCGACGAAGTGCAGGCTCGCCGGCGTCTGCACCACGCGCACGACGTGCCCGGCCTTCGTCGCCAGGCGCGTCAGCTCGAGCGCCTTGTAGGCGGCGATACCGCCTGATACACCGAGGAGCAGCCGGGCCACGCTCGCCCCCGAGGCTCGACCGGGCTACTCGCCGCGGTAGCGGTACTTGATCTTGCCCGCGGCGACTTCCTCGAGCGCGATCGTGAGGTAGTTCTTCGAGAGCGTGTTGATCATCGGCGGCGGGAACTCGTCGAACGTCCCCTCGCCGAGGTTGTGGTAGTAGGAGTTGATCTGGCGAGCACGCTTCGCCGACACGAGCACGCTCGCGTAGTTCGAGTCGACGTTCGCGAGCAGACGGTCGATGCGGGGTGAGATCAAGGGTCGGCCTTTCGCTGGACGGACTTCGAGTGTAGCGAGCCGCCGCCGTCCTCCCGCACACCTGCAAGCGCGCTCGTCACGATCCCGACCAGCTCGCCGACCGCGTCCTCGAGCCGGTCGTTGACGACGACGTGGCGGAACTCGCCCTGCGCGGCCAGCTCGCGCTCGGCGGTTCGCAGGCGCACCTCGACCTGCGCGGGGTCGTCCGTCCCGCGGCCGACGAGCCGCGCGCGCAGCGCGTCGAGCGACGGCGGCGCGATGAACACCTGGACCGCGTCCGGGAGCGCCTGGCGCACCTGTCGCGCGCCCTGGACCTCGATCTCGAGCACGACGGGAGCGCCGCGCGCGGTGCGCCGCTCGAGCTCGGCGCGCAGCGTGCCATAGCGGTTGCCCGAGTAGACGGCGTGCTCGACGAAGTCGCCGCGCGCGACGCGGCGGTCGAACTCGGCGGCATCGAGGAAGTGGTAGTCGACGCCGTCGACCTCGCCGGGGCGCGCGGCGCGCGTCGTCGCGGAGATCGACAGCTCGAGCTCGGGCATCCGCTCGCGCAGCCCGCGGATCAGCGTTCCCTTCCCGACCCCGGAAGGGCCGGTGATCACGAAGACCCGCGACACAGCGCCGCGACGGCCGCTAGCGGCGCAGCATCGAGACGAGCTCGGTGCGCTGCCGTTGCGAGAGCCCGCCGATCGTCTTGCTCGGCGAGATCCGGCACTGGGCGAGGATCTTGTTGACCTTCACGCGCCCGTATTTCGGCACCGCGAGCAGCATGTCGAAGACCTTCGCGGTCTCGACGAACTCGGGCGGATCCAGCAGCAGCGCGTGGATCGACTGCCGTCCGCCCTTGAGATCGCGCTTGAGCTGCGCCCGGCGGCTGCGGATGTCGTTGGCCCGCTGCAGCGCCTCCATGCGCTGCGTGAGCGAGCGCTCCGGGGTCGCCGCCGGACGCTCGGAAGCCGCCGGCGACGTGCTCGGGGCATGGATCTTGGTCGCCGGCGACATCGGCGCGAGTCTACATCGTGAAGGTGGGCGTGCAAGACCCAGCGGTGGAAATTCGCCTGGACCTCGACCTGAGGTCGAGCAGTGTTCAGGCAGGTTGAGCCCTTTGGTTCGATTTGCAGGCCTTTTGGACGACACCACCGGCGCGTCGGCGACTTACGGCAGCTCAGCGACCAACGAGGCCGCACCTTGCGCGAAACGCGTGAGCTCGGCCGCGATCCGCGCCGCGGCCACCGGGTCGCGGAAGCTCTCGGTACCCACCGCGACCAGCGTCGCGCCGGCGCTGAGCAGGTCGCCCGCGTCGCGTCCGGTCTGCACCCCGCCCATCCCGACGATCGGGATCGCGACGCGCCGCGCCACCTCGTCGACCTGCGCGAGCGCGATCGCCCGCACCGCGGGGCCGGAGACGCCACCGGTGCGCCCGCCGAGCCAGGGACGGCCCGTGCGCGGGTCGAGCGCCATGCCGCGCAGCGTGTTGATCAGCGAGACGGCGTCCGCGCCGGCCGCCTCCGCCGCCTGCGCGACCGCGCCGACGTCGGTCGCGTTCGGCGTCAGCTTCACGATCAGCGGCTTCGTCGTCAGCGGCCGCACGCGCGCGAGCAGCGCCGCGACCTCGCCCGGGTCGGCACCCATGATCAGCCCGCTCTCGACGTTGGGGCACGAGACGTTCAGCTCGAGCGCGCCGACCTCGGGCCGCGCGCCGACCGCCTCGACGAGCGTGGCGACCTCCTCGCGGGCGAAGCCCATCACGTTCACGATCAGCGGCACCGGCAGTCGCGCGAGCCGCGGCAGATCCTCCGCCAGGTAGCGCTCGACGCCCTTGTTCGGCAGCCCGATCGAGTTGATCATCCCGGCGGCCAGCTCCCAGAGCCGCGGTGGCGGGTTGCCCGCGCGCGGCTCGACGGTGATCGTCTTGGAGACGAACGCGGCGAACGGGAAGCGCTCGTACAGCTCGGCACCGAAGGCGCGCTCGGCGGCCAGCGCGTCGAACGTGCCCGAGCCGTTGACGATCGGGTGCGCCAGCTCGAGCCCGCAGAAGCTCACGGGCGCGCTCAATGCCCCGCTCCGGGAACCAGCGCGCTGCGCAGCGAGGCGGCGTCGAGCACCGGTCCGTCGACGCACAGGCGCACGTAGCCTTCGACCGTCTCGACCACGCAGCCGAAGCACGCGCCGTAGCCGCAGGCCATGCCGGACTCGAGCGCGAGCTGCGCCGGGACCGCGCGCTGCGCGCAGAGCTCGCGCACGGCCTCGAGCATCGCCGGCGGCCCGCAGGCGTAGACCGTCGCGTGCGCGTCGTTGTCGAGCTCGTGCGCGAGCAGGTCGGTGACGAGGCCGGCGTGGCCGACGCTGCCGTCGTCGGTCGCGACGCTCGCGTTCGCGAGCAGCTCCGCCGCATGCG
>DAIOGP010000120.1:0-5428 GCA_036745135.1 Solirubrobacteraceae bacterium | reverse complement strand
CGCGGCGGTGATGTTCTTCGCGCTCGAGCTGGCGCTCGCCGCGCTGCCGCAGCTCGGGCTGCGCACGCGCGGCGCGCTCGAGCGGCTACTCCCCGGCGCGGTGACGCTGCTGCTGCCCAACCCCACGCGGCGCTTCCCGCTCGCGAGCCCGACGGACCCGGAGACGCTCGGCGTGCGCGTGCCGGCGCTCGCGGGCGCGCTCGCGCCGCTGGGCGCCGTCCGCTGGCCGGTGGTGCAGACGAGCGCGAACCTCGCCGGGGCGCCGGAGGCGCAACGGCTCCTCGACGTGCCGGCCCCGGTCCGCGCCGGCGCGGACCTGCTGCTCGACGGCGGTGAGCTGCCCGGCGTGGCCTCGAGCGTCGTCGACCTCCGGGCCTACGAGGCGTCGGGCGCGTGGACGCTCGCGCGTGCGGGGGCCGTCGGCGCCGAGGCGATCGCCGCGGCGCTCGACGCGTAGGCGCCCGCTCCCTCGCTCCACCCAGGAACGCGGCCGGAAAAAGGTCCGAGCTCGCGGGCGGATGCACTAGCGTTGGCGCCGATGGGCGATCCCTCCGCGACGGCGTTCGTCACCGGCGGCTCCGGCTTCCTCGGCGGCCGGCTGACGGAGCGGCTCGTCCGCGACGGCTGGGTCGTGCGGGCGCTCGCGCGCAGCGACGCGGCGGCCGCGAAGGTCGCGCGGCGCGGCGCCGAGCCCGTGCGCGGCGACCTCGACGACGGTGCCGCGCTGCGCGCCGGCGCGCGCGGCTGCGCGGTCGCGTTCCACGCCGCCGCGCTCGCCGCGTCATGGGGGCCGCGCCGGGCGTTCGTGCGCGCCAACGTCGACGGCACGCGCAACGTCCTCGCGGCCTGCGCGGACGCCGGCGTGGCGCGCTTCGTCCACGTCGGCACCGAGGCGGCGCTGATGGACGGCGCGCCGCTCGTGAACGTCGACGAGCGGGCGCCGCTGCGGCCGGGCTCGAGCGCGTACTACCCCGCCACCAAGGCGCGGGCGGAGCTCGCCGTGCTCGACGCGAGCCGGCCCGGCTTCGCGACGGTGGTCGTCCGGCCGCGGCTGATCTGGGGCCCGGGCGACACGACCGTCCTCCCGGGCATCGTCGCGGCGATCCGCGACGGGCGCTTCGCCTGGATCGGCAGCGGGCGCCAGCTGACGTCCACGACGCACGTCGACAACGCGGTTCACGGCCTCGTGCTCGCGGCGGCGCGCGGCGCTCCGGCGGCGGCCTACTTCGTGAGCGACGGCGAGCAGCTCCGCTTTCGCGACTTCATCACCGACCTGCTGGCGACGCAGGGCGTGACGCCGCCCGAGCGCTCGGTCCCCGCATGGCTCGCGCGGCCCGCGGCGGCCGCGAGCGCGACGGCCTGGCGCGCGCTGCGCCGCGAGGAGGAGCCGCCGCTGACGCGCCTCGCGGTGTGGCTCATGTCGCTCGAGGCCACGGTCGACATCTCCCGGGCCCGCCGCGAGCTCGACTACGCGCCGGTTCGCACGGTCACCGATGGGCTCGCGGAGCTGCACGCGCTGCGCGCCGCGGCGCCGACGATCGCCTGACGCGCGCCCCCGGCGAGGTCGCCCGCCCCGCCGGGCGCGCGTCCGTCTCGCCGGAAGCCGCCAGCCCCGCTGCTATCGTCAATCGCCCGCCGCGCCGGCCGGTCCTCGGCGCCGCGCATTCCCCTGATCCGATCGCTGGAGAGCGTCCGATGAGCCTGCCGCCCGACTACTTCAACCGCCCGCTGGCCGAGGTCGATCCCGAGATCGCGGCCGTGCTCGAGCACGAGCTGGAGCGCCAGCAGCGGACCCTCGAGATGATCGCGTCCGAGAACTTCGTCCCCCAGGCGATCCTCGAGTGCCAGGGGTCGGTGCTCACGAACAAGTACGCCGAGGGCTACCCGGGTCGGCGCTACTACGGGGGCTGCGAGCACGTCGACGTCGCGGAGCAGCTCGCGATCGATCGCGCGAAGGAGCTGTTCGGCGCCGAGCACGCCAACGTCCAGCCCCACGCCGGCGCGCAGGCCAACGCCGCCGTCTACCACGCGCTCGCCAAGCCCGGTGACACGGTGCTCGGCCTCGAGCTCTCCCACGGCGGGCACCTCACGCACGGGATGAAGCTCAACTTCTCGGGCCGGCTCTACGACATCGCGGCCTACCACATCGCGCGCGACACGGGCCTGATCGACATGGAGGAGGTCGAGCGCCTCGCCCACGAGCGCCGGCCGAAGATCATCCTCGCCGGTTGGTCGGCCTACCCGCGCCAGCTCGACTTCGCCGCGTTCCGCGCGATCGCGGACGCGGTCGGCGCGTACCTCGTCGTCGACATGGCGCACTTCGCCGGGCTCGTCGCCACGGACCTGCACCCGAGCCCGGTCCCGCACGCGGACGTCGTCACGACGACGATCCACAAGACGCTCGGCGGCGCCCGCGGCGGCATGATCCTGTGCCGCGAGGAGCACGCCAAGGCGATCAACTCGGCCGTCTTCCCGGGCCAGCAGGGCGGGCCGCTCGAGCACGTCATCGCCGGCAAGGCGGTCGCGCTGAAGATCGCGCAGTCCGAGCTCTTCCGCGAGCGCCAGGAGCGCACGGTCGCGGGCGCCCGCGCGATCGCGGACGAGCTGCTCGGCGCCGGCGCCGGCGTCAACGTGCTCACGGGCGGCACGGACGTCCACCTCGTGCTCGTCGACCTGCGCGAGTCGGAGCTCAACGGCCAGGAGGCCGAGGACCGCCTGCACGACATCAACATCACCGTGAACCGCAACTCGGTGCCGTTCGACCCGCGTCCGCCCGCCGTCTCGTCGGGCCTGCGCGTGGGGACGCCCGCGCTGGCGACCCGGGGCCTGCAGCCGGACGACTTCACCGAGGTCGGTCGCATCATCGCGGCGGCCCTGCAGCCGGACTTCGAGTCGCGCCGCGACGAGCTCACGGAGCGCGTGGCGGCGATCGTCGAGCGCTACCCGCTCTACGCGCACCTGAGCGCGCCGGCCACCGTCTAGCCACGCCGGAGTCGGCGCGGCGCTGCGAGGCGCGCGGCGGTCGGCTCCGGCGTTGCTGACATGCTTGCGCGGTCCTCATGAACGAGCTCGACGCGCTCTACGCCGCCCTCGCGGCGATGGTCGCCACCGCCGCGCTGACCCCGTTGGCCGCGGCGCTCGCGCGGCGCGTCGGCGCCGTCGACCAGCCGCGCGCGCGCGGCCTCGCCGACAGGCCCACGCCGCTGCTCGGCGGGCTCGCGATCCTCGCGGGCGCGCTGCTCGCCGGCCTCATCTGGCTCCCGCACACCGACCGCAACCTGGGCATCCTCGGCGGCGCGGCCCTGATCGCGGCGGTCGGCGCGCTCGACGACGCGATCGATCTGGCGCCGTTCGTGAAGCTCGTGGGCCAGTTCGGCGCCGGGCTGATCCCCGTGCTCTCGGGCGTCCGGGTGAGCAACGTCACGCTGCCGTTCGTCGGCTCACTGTCGCTCGGCGACGCCGGCGCCGCGCTGACGCTCGTCGGCCTCGTGCTCGTGATGAACGTCGTCAACTTCTCCGACGGCGTCGACGGCCTCGCGGCCGGCGTCTGCACGATCGCCGCGGCGACGTTCGCGGTCATCGCGTTCGATCTGGGGCGGAACTCCGCCGGCGTGCTCGCGGCGCTGACGGCGGGCGCGGCGCTCGGGTTCCTGTTCCACAACTTCCACCCGGCGTCGGTCTTCATGGGGGACAGCGGCTCGAACCTGCTCGGGCTCCTGCTCGGCTGCATCATGGTCGAGGGCGCCGTGAAGACGAACGCCGTGATCGCGCTGATCTTCCCGTTGGTCGTGCTCGCGGTCCCGTTCCTCGACACCGGCTTCGTCGTCGCCAAGCGCATCAAGTACGGCAAGCCGATCTACGTCGCCGACGCGGAGCACTTCCACCACCGCTTCGTCCGCATCGGCTTCAGCCAGCGGCGCACGGTGCTCTACCTCTACGCCTGGACGCTGATCCTCGCCGGGCTCGCGCTCGCGCTGCGGTTGGTGCCCTACTCGGACAACAGCGGCCACCTGCACGCCGGCTGGGCGCTGTTCATGGCCGCGCTCGGGCTGCTCGCGTTCGCCGCCAGCGTCTACCTCGTGCTCGTGCTCGAGATCCTCAAGTTCAAGCGGCTGCGGGAATGGCAGCTGCGCCAGCAGGACCCCGAGACCAGCGAGCACGAGGTCGTGGCCTCCGTCGCGCGCGACCTGGAGACCGGCGAGTTCCGTGCCGTGAAGTAGCCTGCGCCGCATGGACGAGCCGCTGCGCTGCATCGTCGAGATCCCCAAGGGGAGTCGCAACAAGTACGAGTGGGACGACCAGCTCCAGGCGATCAAGCTCGATCGCTTCCTGTTCTCGTCCGTCGTCTACCCGACCGACTACGGGTTCATCCCCGACACGCTGAGCGCGGACGGCGACCCGCTCGACGCGATGGTGACGGTCTCCGAGGCGACGTTCCCCGGTTGCGTCATCTTCGTCAAGCCGATCGCGATGCTGCGCATGCGCGACGACAAGGGCGAGGACGAGAAGATCCTCTGCGTGCCGCTGCACGACCCGAACTGGAACACCCTCGAGCGGCTGGAAGACCTGCCGCTGCCCCTGCGCGACGAGATCTCGCACTTCTTCTCGATCTACAAGACGCCCGAGGGCAAGGTCGTCAAGGTCGACGGCTGGTTCCCGCTCGAGGACGCGCTCGCGGCGATCGACGCGAGCCGGCGGCGCTTCGCCGCCGCACGCGCCGCCGGCTGAGCCGACCGCCGCGCACGTGCGCCGCAACGGCGCACCGGGGGCGACCGCTGCTGCCGCGCCATCGCTTGCGCGCCACGGCGCCCCGACGGAAGATGCCCGCACCGAACCAGAGAGGCTGAGATGACCGAATCGACCATCGCGGCGCGCCCGAGCGAGACGACCGCGCCGCTGCTGCAGAACTACATCGGCGGCGCCTGGCGCGCGGCCACGGGCGCGGAGGTCCTCGAGGACCGCAACCCCGCCACCGGCGAGCTGCTCGCGCGCGTGCCGCTGTCGAGCGCCGCCGACGTCGACGCCGCGGTCGCGGCGGCGCGCGCGGCGCTGCCCGCGTGGCGGGCGACGTCCCCGATGGTGCGGGCGCGCGCGCTCTTCCGGCTGCGCGAGTCGCTCGCCGAGCACCAGGACGAGCTGGCGCGCCTCGTCACGACCGACATGGGCAAGACGCTCGCCGACGCGACCGGGGAGGTCGGGCGCGGCATCGAGTCCGTCGAGGCGGCCTGCGCGATCCCGCACCTGATGAAGGGCGAGAACCTCGAGCAGATCGCGCGCGGCGTCGACGTCGAGCTCGTGCGCCAGCCGGTCGGCGTTGTCGCGGGCATCACGCCGTTCAATTTCCCGGCGATGATCCCGCTCTGGTTCCTGCCTTACGCGATCGGCTGCGGCAACACCTTCATCCTCAAGCCCTCCGAGCAGGACCCGC
>DAIOGP010000119.1:0-5459 GCA_036745135.1 Solirubrobacteraceae bacterium | reverse complement strand
AGTGCCGCGTCGGCGCGGCGCGACCCGTCGCCGGCGGCCAGGGCGCCGCGGCCCGCGCGCGCCGGCCAGCCTCCGACCGGTGCGCGCGAGGCGACGCGCCGCCGAGCGCGCGCCAGCGGCGGGCCCGGACGTGCGCCGCGACCGCCTGCCGGCGGCGCGCGCCGCCGAGGGTCCCATCGCGCGCTCCGCGGCGGGCGGCTGCGAGGGCGACGCGTCGGAGCGCGACACGTCCGAGGGTGGCGTGTCCGAGGGTGGCGCGACGACCGCGGGCGGGTCGGGGAGCGGAGGCTCGTCCGGCTCGAGGCGCGGCCACAGGATCGCCGCGACGAGCCCCGCGAGCGCGACGGCCGCGAGCGCGACACTGCCCCAGCGAATGCGCTCCCGGAGGGGTGGCGCCGGCTCGTCCGGCGCGTGCCCGTCGAAGCCGGGGTCCGTGCCAAGGTCGGCGAACGCGCCCATGCGACCCCGAGGCCGCGCGCGCCGCGATTCGCCCCCCGTCGCTATAGTCCGCCGTCGCTTCGGCGCCCGGCTATGCCCGCGATCTACGACCTCATGCTGCTGCTCGACACGACGGCGCCCCCCGAGCGGCGCGCCGAGATCGTGGGCGCCGCCGAGTCCCAGATCGTGGGCGGCGGGGAGCTCCTGCTCAAGCAGGAATGGGGCTCGCGGCTGCTCGCGTACGAGATCGAGCATCGCACCGAGGCCGAGTACCACCTGCTCCAGTTCCACGGCCCCGCCAGCCTGCTCGAGAGCCTCGACCGCACGCTGCGGATCACCGACGGCGTCGTGCGCTTCCGGATCGTCAAGCTCGCGCCGGGCACGCCCGCGGCGCCGGACGTCCGGCCCGAGGCCCGTCCCGCCGCGGAGGGGACCGCGGCCGAGGTCAGCGCCCCCGCGGAACCGGCCGCTCCCGCGGCCGAGGCACCGGCGGCGGCGCCCGCGGAACCGGCCGCACCGGCGGCCGAGGCACCGGCGGCGGACGCCCCCGTGGAGCCGAGCGCAGCAGAGGCGCCGGCGGCAGCCGACGCCGACGCGGCGGCGCCCGAAGCCGAGGCGCCTGCCCCCGCGCAGTAGCTGCGCCCGGTACGCCGGAGGCGCCGACGCGCTCGGGCCCAGGCGGCGCGCACTTCGCGCCGTATCCCCGCACCGTCCGTGAAAAGAGCCCGCAGCGCGGGGGATCCGACGCAGGCGCACTCTAGACTCGGCCGCCGAGCAATTTCGTTCGTTCGCCGCCGAAAGGAGCCCTCGTGGCCGCCACCAACATCAACCGGGTCGTCCTCACCGGAAACCTGACTCGTGACCCGGAACTGCGCTCGCTGCCCAGCGGGACGGCCGTCTGCAGCCTGCGCGTCGCGTGCAACACGCGCCGCAAGGGCCAGGGCGGCGAGTGGGAGGACAAGCCCAACTACTTCGACGTCACCGTGTGGGGCGCGCAGGGCGAGAACTGCGCCCGCTTCCTCACGAAGGGCCGCCCGGTCGCCATCGACGGCAGGCTCGAGTGGCGCGAGTGGGAGGCGCAGGACGGCCAAAAGCGCCAGGCAGTCGATATCATCGCCGACTCGGTGCAGTTCCTCGGCGGTCGCGACGACGCTCAGGGTAGCTCCGGCTTCACGCCGCAGAGCGACGTCCCGGTCGATGACCGCGACCTCCAGCCCGCACCCGCGGGCGGCTCGAGCGGCGAGGACGACATCCCGTTCTAGGTTCGACAGCAGAGGTTTCGAGTGGCGAAGCAGCGCGGCCGGCCAACCCGCCGGCGAGACAAGAAGGGCGGTCCCGGCAGCGGGCGGCGCAAGCCGTGCCAGTTCTGCAAGGACAAGATCGAGCAGGTCGATTACAAGGACGTCCCGACGCTGCGCAAGTTCGTCTCCGACCGCGGCAAGATCCGCACGCGTCGCATCACCGGCGCGTGCCGTCGCCACCAGAACCAGATCGCGCGCGCGGTGAAGCGCGCGCGCGAACTTGCGCTGCTGCCGTACGCGGCCGAGCCCGTCCGTGAGGGCGCCGGCGGTGGCCGGGACCGCGATCGGGACCGCGATCGGGACCGGGACCGGTAGCCCGATGCCCGAGGCCATCCTCCTGCAGGACGTCGAGGGCGTCGGCGAGCGCGGTGCGGTCATCGACGTCTCGAAGGGCTACCTGCGGAACTTCCTCATGCCGCGCAAGCTGGCGGCGCCCGCCACGAAGGGCGCGCTCGCGGCGGCGCGGGAGCTCGCGGCCGCGCAGGAGCGCGCCGCCGCCGAGGCCGCAGCGCGGGCGCAGGAGAACGCGGCGCTGCTCAGCAAGACGGTGCTCACGATCCCGCAGCAGGCGGGCGGCGACGGGCGCCTGTTCGGCTCCGTCACCGCGCAGGACATCGCCGATGCGATCCTCGAGGCCCGCGGCATCAAGATCGACAAGCGCAAGATCGAGCTCCCCGAGCCGATCAAGCAGGTCGGCACGACGATGGTCGAAGTCGAGGTCGGCGAAGGCATCACCGCGACGATCAAGACCATGGTCGTCGAGCGGACCTAGGACGCCCGCCCGAAGCACCCGCCGCGGCGCGCGTTCGTTGGCGGTCGGCCCGTCGATGGGCGTGGCTCGCGACGTGCGACGATGGGCCCCCGCGACGAAGGAGGGACCGTGGCCGTCAAGCTGCACTGCTGCTCGAGCATCGGGATGAAGATCCACCGGGGGCACCCGTGCTACCGCGTCCAGCGGGCGCTCGACGAGGCCGGTGTCGAGTACGAGCGCGTGTACCACCCCGAGATCCCGCGCTCGCGCCGCTCGTCGCTGATCGCGCTGAGCGGCCAGCGCCTGCTGCCGGTGCTCGAGTTCGACGACGGACGCGTGCTGCGCGAGGAGTCCAAGGACCTGGCCGAGCGCATCCGCCGGGGTGAGCTCGCCGCGCCCGCCGGCGGCGCGCAGCCCGCCGGCGGCGCCTGAACCGGAACAGCAGGCGCGGTCCACGCCCCGCCGCGGGCCGCCGCGAGGGGTTTCCGCGGTGCGCGCGCAGCCCGGTGCGACGACTCGGCGGCGGCGTCGCGCGAGCCGGCGGAAACTGTGCGCAGATAGCGGGGAGCCTGCGGGAGCGCTCCGCGGGCGGCTCTATATTCGGGCCGATGGCGCTCGGCGACACCACGAACCGCTCCTGATGGCGACGCTCGAGGCGCCCGGCACCGCGGCCACGCCGCCGCACAACATCGAGGCCGAGCAGTCCGTGCTCGGCGCGATCCTGCTCACCGACACGACGCTGTACGGCCTCGTGATCGAGGACGGCCTGAAGCCCGAGGACTTCTACCGGGACAAGCACCGCGTCGTCTACGAGGCGATGCTCGCCCTCTACGAGCAGAGCGAGCCGGTCGACGCGCTGACCGTCACCGAGCATCTGCGCCAGAGCGGGCGGCTCGAGGAGCTCGGCGGCCCGGCGTTCGTCCACGGCCTCGCCGGCGCGGTGCCGGCCGCCGGCAACGTCCGCCACTACGCGCAGATCGTCAAGGACAACGCGCTCCTGCGCCGCCTGATGACCGCGAGCTTCGAGATCCAGGCCAGCGTCGTCAACCACGACGCCGCGCCGCGCGACCTGGTGGAACGGGCCGAGCGGGCGATGCTCGAGGTCGCCCACGACGACCGTCAGAAGGACTTCCGCGCGATTCAGGACGTCCTGCACGACGAGCTCGACAAGCTGCACAAGCTCTCGGTCGAGGGCACCGCGATCACCGGCACGCCGTCCGGCTTCAAGGACCTCGACGAGCTCACGGGCGGCTTCCAGCCCGGCAACCTGATCGTGCTCGCGGCGCGGCCGTCGATGGGCAAGAGCGCGCTCGTCACGAACATCGCGGAGAACGTCGCGGTCGACCACAACCGCGCGGTCGCGCTGTTCTCGCTCGAGATGTCCGAGACCGAGCTCGCGCAGCGCTTCATCGCCTCGCAGACGCGGATCAAGGGCGAGGAGCTGCGCAAGGGCCGCGTCGCGGAGAACAAGTGGCCGAAGATCCTCGAGGCGAGCACGAAGCTCGCCGAGTCCCCGCTCTACGTCGACGACTCGAGCGACGTGTCGATGCTCGAGATCCGCGCCAAGGCGCGGCGCCTGCACGGCAAGGTCGACGGCGGGCTCGGCTTGATCATCGTCGACTACCTGCAGCTGCTGCGCGCCGACCACCGGATCGAGAGTCGCGTCGAGCAGGTCGGCCAGATGAGCCGCGGCCTGAAGATCCTGGCGCGCGAGCTCAACGTGCCCGTGATCGCGCTCTCGCAGCTCAACCGCGGCGTCGAGGCGCGCAACCCGAAGGTGCCGATGCTCTCGGACCTGCGCGAGTCCGGGCAGATCGAGCAGGACGCCGACCTGGTCATGTTCATCTACCGCGACGAGTACTACGACAAGGAGTCCGAGCGCGAGGGCGAGGCGGACATCATCATCGCCAAGCACCGCAACGGCGCCGTGGGCGACGTCGTGCTCACGTTCCGCAAGGAGTACCCGAAGTTCATGAACTACGCCGGCGATCGCTTCGCCGCATGAACTGGCGCTGCCCGTACGAGCTCTGTGACGGCAGCGGCCTGCTCACCGACGAGGCGACCAACACCGAGTACGACTGCCGCTGCCGGCCGCAGCGCATCGGAGCCATCAAGGCGCGCAGCCTCTCGGCCGTCATCCCGAAGCGCTTCCTGGGCGTCTCGTTCGACCGTGCGCCGATCGTCGACATCGACCCGCGGGTCGTGCGCGAGGTGCGCCGCTACGTCGACGAGCTCGACGAGCGGCTCGCCGCCGGCCGCGGCCTGTGGTTCATGGGCGACGTGGGGACCGGCAAGACGTCGCTCGCCATGCTCGTGTCCAAGCACGCGCTCGACGCCGGGCGCTCGGTCGCGATCTACTCGCTGCCGCGCCTGCTCGCGGAGATCCGCACGACCTACGACGACAGCTCTGACCGCTCGTACCTCGCGCTGATCGACCGGCTCGTCGCCGTCGACCTGCTCCACATCGACGACGTCGGGGCGGAGAAGACCAGCGAGTGGGTGCTCGAGCAGCTCTACGCGATCGTCAACGCGCGCTACGAGGACCGCCGCGCGGTGATCCTGACGACCAACCTCGACCCGGAGCAGCTGCGCGAGCAGATCACGGCCCGCACCGTCTCGCGGCTGATCGAGATGTGCGGCGACCCCCTCCCGCTCTTCGGGCACGACCGGCGGATGGAGCAGGAGCTGCATTCGGCGTAGGCAGTTGGCAGTTGGCAGTTGGCAGTTGGCAGTTGGCAGTTGGCAGTTGGCAGTTGGCAGACAAGAGGATCGACGGGCCTGCGCCCTGTCGTCTGTCGTCCGCGCCCAGCCCCGGCTGTTCCCTCGGGAGCCCTTTCTGCCAGCTGCCAACTGCCAACTCCGTCCACCGGAGCCGTCTGTCCGCCAACCACGCCCGCCAACCACCCGCCCGCCTCCCGCCCCCTCCGTCCCCACCCCTACACTCCAACGGTGCCCGGCATCGTGATCGT
>DAIOGP010000118.1:0-5464 GCA_036745135.1 Solirubrobacteraceae bacterium | reverse complement strand
CTCGCTCTACACCAACGGGCCGTTCACCGACCTCTGCCGCGGCCCGCACGCGCCGACGACGAAGCGCATCAAGGCGTTCAAGCTCCAGTCGGTCGCCGGCGCCTACTGGCGCGGCGACGCCAAGCGCCAGATGCTCACGCGCATCTACGGCACCGCGTTCTTCTCACAGGAGGAGCTCGACGAGCACCTCGAGCGCCTCGAGCAGGCCCGCGCGCGCGACCACCGCAAGCTCGGGCGCGAGCTCGACCTGTTCCTGTTCTCCGAGCTCTCGCCCGGCTCGCCGTTCTGGCAGCCGGCCGGCATGGCGATCTGGAACGAGCTCACCGACCTGTGGCGCGAGCAGAACCGGGCGCGCGGCTATCGCGAGGTGAAGACGCCGATCCTCTACGACGTCGACCTCTGGAAGCAGTCCGGCCACTGGGACAAGTTCCGCGACAACATGTACTTCACCGAGGTCGAGGATCGGCCCATGGGCCTCAAGCCCATGAACTGCCCGGCGCACATCCAGCTCTACCGCTCGGACAGGCGCTCCTACCGCGACCTGCCGATCCGCTACTCCGAGGCCGGGCTCGTCCATCGCCACGAGCCCAGCGGCACGCTCCACGGGCTGCTGCGCGTGCGCCACATCACGCAGGACGACGCGCACATCTTCTGCACCGAGGAGCAGATCGAGGACGAGGTCGTCGCGTGCCTCGAGTTCGGGTTCTACCTCTACGACCTGTTCGGCTTCGAGCCGCGGCTCGAGCTCTCCACCCGGCCCGAGCAGCGGATCGGCAGCGACGACATGTGGGACCGCGCGGAGGGCGCACTCGAGGCGGCCCTGCGCCACAAGGGGCTCGAGTTCGAGCTCAACGAGGGCGACGGCGCGTTCTACGGCCCGAAGATCGACCTCCACATGACGGACTCGATCGGTCGCTCCTGGCAGCTCGGGACGGTGCAGCTCGACTACGGGATGCCCGAGCGCTTCGACCTGCAGTACACGGGCGCCGACAACGCCGACCACCGGCCGGTGATGATCCACCGCGCGCTGCTCGGGTCCTTCGAGCGCTTCATCGGGATCCTGATCGAGCACTACGCGGGCGAGTTCCCGCTGTGGCTCGCGCCCGTCCAGGCGATCGTGCTGCCGATCGCCGATCGCCACGTCGAGGCGGCCGCGCACACCGCCAGGCGGCTGCGCGACGCGGGCCTGCGCGTGGAGGTCGACGAGCGGGCCGAGTCGGTCGGGCGCAAGATCCGCGACGCGGAGCTGCGCAAGGTCCCCTACATGCTCGTCGTCGGCGATCGCGAGGCCGAGTCCGACGCGGTCGCGCTGCGCGAGCACGGCAAGGGCGACGCCGGGACGATCCGCGTCGAGGAGCTGATCGCGCGCCTGCAGGCCGAGGTCGACCGCCGCGCGGCGTGACGCGATGCCGTCG
This sequence comes from Solirubrobacteraceae bacterium, assembly GCA_036745135.1. Classification (GTDB taxonomy): domain Bacteria; phylum Actinomycetota; class Thermoleophilia; order Solirubrobacterales; family Solirubrobacteraceae; genus DAIOGP01. The sequence goes on along the minus strand of DAIOGP010000118.1, from coordinate 4,049 downwards.
CTATACTCGACCTCGTTGACGCGTCGCCTCACCACCCAGCAGCCCGCTTGACGGACCGGTCCTCCAGCTAGTGCCGGTCCCGCGCAGGTTCGACCGGCGGATGCCGGAGCGGGACCAGACCCGCGTCAACGAGCGTATCCGCGTGCCCGAGGTGCGCCTGATCGGCGAGGACGGCCAGCAGGTCGGCGTCCTCAAGCTCGAGGACGCGCTGACCTACGCCCGCGAGCGGGACCTCGACCTCGTCGAGGTGGCGGGTGACGCCAAGCCGCCCGTCTGCCGCGTGCTCGACTACTCGAAGTACAAGTACGAGCAGGCCCAGAAGCAGAAGGCGGCGCGCAAGCACCAGCAGCAGATCGTGATCCGCGAGATCAAGCTCCGGCCGAAGATCGCGATCAACGACTACAACACGAAGAAGGGCCACGTCGTCCGCTTCCTCAACCACCGCGACAAGGTCAAGGTCACGATCATGTTCCGCGGTCGCGAGATGGCCCATCCCGAGCGCGGCGAGATGCTCCTGCAGCGCCTCGCCGAAGACCTCGGCGAGCTCGCGATCGTCGAGCAGCGCCCGCTCCAGGACGGCCGCAACATGACGATGATGCTCGGCCCGGGCAAGACGGCCGGGGCTCCGAAGGTCGAGGCCGACGGCGTCGCCGGCGAGCCGCTCGCGGAAGGCGCCGCGCCCGCGGCGCCGAGTCCGGACGGCGCCGGTCCCACCGCGGCGACGTCGGTCGCCGAGCCGGCCGCTGCGGATCCTCCGGCGGGCGAGCCGGTCGCCGAGCCGGCAGCCGTGGATCCGCCCACGGGCGAGCCCGTCGCCGAGCCGGCGGAGGCCGAGCCGGATGCGACCGACGCAGCGGCGACCGACGCACCCGCGGCCACCGCCGCGCCGGCGGACGCGGCGACCGCGCCCGCACCCGCCGAGTAGCGCACGCCCAGGGCATCAGGGGAGGCCCCGCGGCGCCCCGCGCGCGGTCCTGCGGCCTGGTGGTCTGCTTTACTTCTCCGTCCTCATGCCCAAGATGAAGACCCATTCAGGCACCAAGAAGCGCTTCCGCACGACGGGCACCGGCAAGGTCCGTGGGCGGCACGCCTTCTCGAGCCACATCCTCGAGAAGAAGTCGCCCAAGAAGAAGCGCCACTTCGCCAAGCCGGCCGTGATCTCCGATCACGACGCGCCGCGGATCAAGAAGCTGCTGAGGATCGGCAAGTGACCCGGGTCAAGCGCTCCGTCCACGCCAAGAAGAAGCGCCGGGCCACGCTCGAGCGCACGAAGGGCTTCCGCGGCGAGGCGAACTCGAACTACAAGCGCGCGAAGGAAGCGCTGATGAAGGCCGAGTCCTACGCCTACCGGGACCGGCGCAACCGCAAGCGCGACTTCCGCCGCCTGTGGATCACCCGCATCAACGCGGCGGCGCGGCAGAACGGCATGAGCTACTCGCAGTTCATGCACGGCCTCGCGCTGGCCGGGATCGAGCTCGATCGCAAGGTGCTGGCGGACATCGCCGTGCGCGATGCCGAGACGTTCCGACGTTTTGCCGACAGCGCCCGCGAGGCGGTCGCCGGCTGAGCGATCGGTCGGCAGAACCGCCGTCGAGGGCGCCGCTTCCGTGTTGGGAGGGCGCCTTTTTTTGTGGGTGGTGGGGTGGAGCGGGGTTGCAGTTGACAGTTGACAGTTGACAGTTGACAGCTGACAGGGCTCAGGCGGATGTGATGACTCGGAGACGACAGACGACAGACGACGCCGGCGGAGGTGATCCGGTGATCGGGTCGGCGTCCAACGTGCGGCTGAAGGAGGTGCGCAAGCTCCTCGGGCAGCGCAAGCAGCGCGAGCGGGCGGGGCGGTTCGTCGCCGAGGGCGAGGACCTGCTCGCGGCCGCCGACGCGGCCGGCTGGCCGGCGCTCGAGCGCTACGCCGCCGCCGGGAGCGGGCTCGCCGGCGAGGCGGTCGAGCCCGAGCTGCTGGCACGCGTCTCCACGCTCGGCTCCGGGACGCGGACGCTCGCGGTCTACGCGGAGCGCTGGGCCGCCCCGGTCGGGCCGCTGTGCGTGTGCCTCCATGGCGTGTCCGACCCGGGGAACGTCGGCGCGGTGCTCCGCTCGGCGCTGGCCTTCGGCGCGGGGTCCGTCGCGCTGGGGCCCGGCTGCGCCGACCCCTACGGGCCCAAGGCGGTGCGCGCGAGCATGGGCGCGGTCTTCTCGCTGCCCGTGGCGCGCGTCGAGCGCGTCGCCGAGCTGCCCGGCGAGACGCTCGCGCTCGTCGCCCGCGCGGGGGCCCCGTTGCGGGGACCGGCTTCCGAGCCGGTGAGCGTCGTCGTCGGCGCCGAGCGGGCGGGCCTGCCCGCCGACGTGGTCGCCGCCTGTGACCGCGTCGCCCACATCCCGATCCGGTCGGAGTCGCTGAACGCCGCGATGGCCGCGACCGTGGCCCTCTACGAGCTGACTAGGATGGCCGCCGCATGAGCACGACGAGCGACCGGATCGCGACGCTGCAGGCCGAGGGCGAAGCGGCCATCGCCGCCGCCGGCTCGACCGCCGAGGTCGAGGAGCTGCGGATCCGCTATCTCGGTCGCAAGGCGGAGCTCCCGCAGCTGCTGCGCTCCGTGGCCGAGCTGCCGCCCGAGCAGCGCGGCGCCGTGGGCCAGGCCGCCAACCTGGCGCGGCGCGCGCTCGAGGAGCAGCTCGGCGCGCGCGCCGCCGCGCTCGACGGGGCCGAGCTCGACGCGCGCCTCGCCGGCGACCGCGTCGACGTGACGCTGCCGGGTGATCCCGCGGCGCCGCCGGGCCGGCTGCACCTCGTCACGGTGACGCGGCGCGAGATCGAGGACGTCTTCACGGGCCTCGGCTTCCGCGTGCTCGCGGGGCCCGAGGTCGAGACCGTCTACTACAACTTCGACGCGCTCAACCACGCGCCGACGCACCCGGCGCGCCTGTGGTCGGACACCTTCTACGTCTCGGAGGAGGTGCTGCTGCGCACGCACACGTCGCCGATGCAGGTGCGGGTGATGGAGACCGAGCCCCCGCCGCTCTACGCGATCTTCCCGGGGCGCGTGTACCGGCGCGACTCCGACGCCACGCACACGCCGCAGTTCCACCAGATCGAGGGCCTCGCCGTCGATGCGGACATCACGCTCGCCGACCTCCAGGGGACGCTGCTCGAGTTCGCGCGCGCGATCTTCGGCGACGAGCGGCGCGTGCGGCTGCGCCCGCACTTCTTCCCGTTCACCGAGCCGAGCGTCGAGGTCGACGTGTCGTGCTTCCGCTGCCGCGACGGCGCGCTCGCGGACGGCTCGCGCTGCGGCCTGTGCAAGGGCACGGCCTGGATCGAGATCCTCGGCGCCGGGATGGTCGATCCCAACGTCTACGAGTACGTGCGCGAGCATGGCTACGACCCCGAGCGCGTGCAGGGCTTCGCGTTCGGGATGGGCGTCGAGCGGATCGCGATGCTCAAGCACGGCGTGCCCGACCTGCGCCTGTTCCTCGAGAACGACCTGCGCTTCCTGAGGCAGTTCGGATGAGGCTGCCGCTCGTCTGGCTGGCCGACTACTGCGACCCGGGCCTCCCGGCGCAGGAGCTCGCGACGCGCCTCGCGCTGACCGGGACGGAGGTCGAGCGCGTCGAGCGCCACGGCGTCGGCGCGACCGAGGCGTTCGTCGTCGGCCGCGTGCTGAGCGCCGAGCGCCATCCCGACGCCGATCGGCTCTCGGTCTGCCAGGTCGACGTCGGCGACGGCGAGGGCCCGCAGCAGATCGTCTGCGGCGCCCCGAACGTCGCCGCCGGCCAGACGGTGGCGGTCGCCCGCCCCGGCGCGGTGATGCCCGACGGCACGCGGCTCGGCGCGGCGAAGCTGCGCGGCATCGTCTCGCACGGGATGATCCTCGCCGAGGACGAGCTCGGCATCGGGACCGACCACGCGGGGATCCTCGTGCTCGACGACGCGCTCGCGCCGGGCACGCCGCTCGCGGCGGCGCTGCCGATCGCGACCGACGTGCTCGAGCTCGAGGTCACGCCGAACCGGCCCGACTGCCTCGGCATTTTCGGGGTCGCGCGCG
>DAIOGP010000117.1:0-5468 GCA_036745135.1 Solirubrobacteraceae bacterium | reverse complement strand
GCAGATCCGAGATCGCCACGTGGCCGCGCACGAACCAGTCGCCGTTCGCGAGCTGGCGGACGGCCCCGCCCGCGGGATCGGTCTCGTCCGCGATCTCCCCGACGACCTCCTCGACGATGTCCTCGACGCTGACGATCCCGGCGGTGCGCCCGTACTCGTCGATCACCACGGCGAGCGAGGTGCGCTCGCGCTGGAGCTCCGACAGCAGGTCGTCGAGCGGCTTGGTCTCGGGCACGAAGGGGGCCTGCCGCACCAGGTCGCCGATCGCGCCCGACGGCCCCTCGTCCATCAGCCGGCGCGAGAGCTGGTTGGCGTGCACGAGGCCCTTGATGTGGTCGCGGTTCTCGTCCTCGGTGACGACGAGCCGCGTGTGTCCCGAGTCGATGCAGCGCCGCAGCGCGACCTCGACGTTCTCGGAGACGTCGACCGTCACGACTGCGGGGATCGGCGTCATCACCTGGCGCGCCTCCTGCTCGTGCAGGTGGAAGACGCCGGAGAGCATGATCGCCTCGCCGGGATCGAGCGTGCCGCCCTGCAGCGAGCGCGAGATCAGCACCTTGAGCTCCTCCGAGCTGCCGGCCTCCTCGAGCGCCGCCGCCGACTTGATGCCGATCAGCCGCAGCATCCAGTTCGACACCATCGTCAGGAGCCGGATCGCCGGGCGGAAGCCGAGCGAGAACGCGCGCAGCGGCCTGGCCACGTGGCGGGCGGTGGTCTCCGCACGCGCGATCGCGTACATCTTCGGCACCTGCTCGCCGACCGTGATGTGCACCGCGGTCACGATCAGGTACGCGATCGCCACCGCGAGCGCGACCGCCGCGCCGTGCGAGAGCCCCCCGAACGCGGGCTCGATCAGCTTCGCGAGCGCCGGCTCGCCGAGGAAGCCGATCGCGATCGACGCGAGCGTGACGCCGAGCTGACAGGCCGACAGGTACTCGCTGATGTCGTCGATCTGCTCCATCACGAGCCGCGAGCCGCTGATGCCCGAGGCCGCCATCTGCTCGAGCTTCGAGCGCCGTGCGCGCACGAGCGCGAACTCGGCGGCGACGAAGAAGCCGTTGAGCAGGATCAACAGCGCCATGGCGCCGAGCAGCAGCGCGGTCACGGTCGGGCGCTGTCCGGCAGCGCCGGCGCGGCTGGGCCGCGGGGACTTCGAGGTCGGTCGTCGTCGGTCATCGAGGCGACCGCGCGAACGGTAGCAGGCACTCCGGCACGTCCCTCACGCCTCGAGCGCGTCGAGCCGCGCCGCCAGCTCGAAGTCCCCGGCGGTCAGGCCGCCCTCCGAGTGCGTCGACAGCGCGAGGCGCACCTTGTTCCAGCCGTGCAGCAGGATGTCCGGGTGATGATCGGCCGCCTCGGCGGCGTCGGCGACCCGGTTGACGAACGCCATCGCGGCGGCGAAGTCGGCGAACTTCCACTCGCGGACGATCTCGTCGCCGTCGCGCCGCCAGGCGCTCTGCGCGAGGCGCGCGCCGATGTCGTCGTCGCTCAGGAGTGCCATATCGTTGGTCCGGTGCGCATCGCCAGCCTCGTGCCGTCGGCCACCGAGACGCTCTTCGCGCTCGGCCTCGGCGACGAGGTTATCGCCGTCACCCACGAGTGCGACCATCCGCCCGCCGCGGCGGGCCTCCCCCACCTGACCCGCAGCGTGATCCCCGCGGGCCTCCCGGCAGGCCAGATCGATGCCGCGGTGCGGGAGCGGACCGCCACCGGGGACGCCATCTACGCGCTCGACGAGGACCTCCTGCGCGAGCTCGAGCCGGACCTGATCGTCACGCAGGCCCTCTGCGCGGTGTGCGCGGTCTCCTACGACGACGTCGTCGCGCTCGCCCGGCGGCTTCCATCGGCGCCGCGCGTCGTCGCGCTCGACCCGCACACGCTCGGCGAGGTGCTCGGCGACGTGCGCACGCTCGCGCAGGCGACCGACCGGCGCGACGCGGGCGTCGAGCTCGTGCGGGAGGCCGCCGGCCGCATCGACCGCGTGCGGCTCGCGGTCCGCGCCGCGCGGCGACGACGCGTCGCCGCGCTCGAGTGGCTCGACCCGGTGTTCGTCGCCGGCCACTGGGTCCCGCAGCTGATCGAGCACGCCGGCGGCGAGGACGTGCTCGGCCTGCAGGGCGAGCGCTCGGAGGAGCGCGCCTGGGACGAGGTCGCGGCCGCGGCGCCCGAGCTGGTCGTCGTCATGCCGTGCGGCTACGACGCGCCGCGCGCGCTCGCCGAGGCGCAACTGCATCGCGAGCAGCTCGAGGCGCTCGGCGCCGAGCGCGTCGTGGCCGTCGACGCGAGCGCCTACTTCTCGCGTCCCGGGCCGCGGCTCGTGGACGGGCTCGAGCTGCTCGCACACGTGCTGCGCCCCGAGCGCGTCCCACCGCCGGCGGCGACGCCGGCGTTCGTCCTCGAGCCGTGACGCGGGGGTCGGCGGCGACGCCGGCGCTCGTCGTCCGGCCGTGACCGCTCAGGAGCCGGCGGCGGCGAGCGCGCGCGCCACGCCGACCGCGCCGATCACCGCGCAGCCGACGAGCCCGAGCGTCAGCGAGCGCCGCTGCGCGGCGAGCCGAAGCGCGTACGCCGCCGCCACGCCGCCGATCAGGCCGCCGACGTGACCGCCGATCGAGATGTTCGAGATCACGAACGACAGCGCGAGGTTGAGCAGGATCAGCGGCCCGATGCCCGACTGCATCGGATCGATCCCGCGACCGTGCTGCTCGACCACGGTGGCCCCCATCAGGCCGAAGATCGCGCCGGACGCCCCGATCGTGAGGGAGGTCGGCTCGAGCAGCAGCGCGCCGAAGGCTCCGCAGAGGAGCGCGGCGAAGTAGACCGCGACGAAGCGGACGTGCCCGAGCATCGGCTCGAGCATCTGGCCGAGCACGTACAGCAGGTACATGTTGAGCCCGATGTGGAGGAAGCCGGCGTGCAGGAAGCCCGACGTGATCAGCCGCCAGTACTCGTGCTGGTCGGCGATCGCGGGCCCGAACAGCGCGCCATGGTCGATCACGGTGCCGCCCCCGGCGCGCGTCGCGTTGAGGCCCCCGCCGGCGACCGCGGAGAAGATGAACGCCGCCACGTTGAGGCCGATCAGCGCGTAGGTGAACGTCGGCTCGGCGTGCAGCGAGCCCAGCGTCTTCACCGGCGTCCGCTGGCGCGCGCATTCCGGGCAGCGCATCCCGACCGGCGTCGGCGTCATGCAATCGGGGCAGATCGGCCGGCCGCAGTTCGAGCACGAGACGCCGGTCTCGCGCGAGGGGTGGCGGTAGCAGGTGGCCATGGGGCAGGTGAAGCTACCAGCCGCCGGTCGCGGGACCGGCACGCCGCGACGCGCCCCCGCGGTCGGCTGGACCGCCTAGAGCGCGACGACGATCAGCGGCTTCGTCGTCGGGGCGCTGCTGCCGCCGGCCGGCTCGGTCGAGACGAGGACCCGGTCGGCGCGCTGCAGGTCGCCCGGCACGGCGACGGAGGCGCTGCCGTCGGCGCGCGGCTCGAACAGCGCGTCGGTGGGCACGGGGGCGCCGGTGCCGCGCTGCAGCCACACCTGGTAGACGGCGCCGCGCGGCGGCCGCGGCAGGTCGCGGACCGTGAGCGTGCCGGCGCCGCCGGACTCGATCCGCAGCGACGCGCTGGCGCCCTGCGCGGTCACCGTCGCGACCCGGTTGCGCACGCCGTCACCGCCGCCGTTGAGCGCGAAGCCCGCCACGCCGCCGATGACCAGCGCCGCGGCGGTCGCCGCGAGCGCCACCGCCGGCCGCAGGCCGAAGCCCTGCCACCAGCGCCGGCGATCCGGCACCGGCTGCGGGGGCCGGTCGGCGGCCGGTCCGGCGGCCCGCAGCAGCTCGGCCTCCGACCGCACGATGCCCATGATCCGGCTGCGCAGCTCCGGTGGCGGCTCGACCGGCGCGGCCGAGGCCGGCAGGGCGTCGGCGGCGGCGCGCAGCGTCGCGACCTCGGCCTGGCACGCGTCGCAGCCGGCCACGTGCGCCTCGAACTCGCGCTCCTCGGACTGCGGCAGCGCGCCGAGCACGTACGCGGCGACCGCGCTCTCGAACGGCTCGTGTCGCGCCGGCTCGCTCATACCCGACCTCCCTCGGCCTCGAGGCTGATCCGCAGCTTGTCGAGGCCCAGCCGCATCCGTCCCTTGACGGTCCCGACCGGCGTCTCGAGCAGATCGGCGATCTCCGTGTGCGTGAACCCGCCGAAGTAGGCGAGCTCGATCACCCGGGACTGCTCGGCCGGCAGCGCCTCGATCGCCGCGCGCACGCTGCGTGCCTGCTCGCGCCGCAAGGCCTCGACGTCCGTCAGCTCGCGCGACTCGAGCCGCTCCTCGAACCCGTCCGGCACGGTCGCGCGACGGCGGTCGTGGACCGAGTGGCGCCGGAGGTAGTCGATGGCCCGATGGTGGACGACGCTGAGGATCCACGTGCGCACGCTGCCGCGGTCGCTGCGATAGCGCCCACCGCCGCGCCAGATCGAGAGGAACGCCTCCTGGGTCGCGTCCTCAGCGCCGTTGCGCGTGCCGCAGATCCGGTAGGCGAGCGAGAAGGCCGCGCCGGCGTGGCGGTCGTACACGACCGCGAACGCGTCGGGGTCGGCGCGCTCGACGAAACGCATGAGCTCCTCGTCGGCGAGCAGATGGATTTGGGAGTGGTCCATGGTGGAGATCCGCGGCCAACCGCGGACTGCCGACTACTGCGCACGCCGCGCGCCGCCGGATCAGGACCGCGCGTCGCCGTCGCGCTCGAGCAGCTTGCGCGCCTCGTCCGCCGCGCCGCGCAACGCCCGCTCGAGCGCGTTGCCGGCGCGGGTCGCCCGGCGCCGCTGGCTGTGGCGCGCGCCGAGGATCACGAGCGCCGTTCCGGCGGCGGTCCCCGCGACGGCGGCCGCGGCGGGACGCAGCCAGTTGCGCGGATCGCGCATCGACGAGAGCTCCCACGACTCGAGCTCGCCGGCCGCGGCCTCGGCGATCTCGGTCAGCGCGTCCTCGAGCCGCTCGACGAGATGGCCGGGGGGCTCGACCGGCGTGAGCGTGCGACGCAGCAGCGCCTCGAAGTCGGCGGCCTCGCTCACGCTGTCTCCTCAGGCTGCTTCATGAGCTCCTCGAGCTGTCTGATCGCGCGGTGCAGCAGCACCTTGGTCGCCCCGTCCGTGCGACCCAGCGCGCGCGCGATCTCGCGGTTGTCCATCCCGAGCGCGAAGCGCATGATCAGCGCCTCGCGGCGATCGTCCGGGAGCTTGGCGACGCCCACGAGCACGCGCTCGAGCTCCTCGCGACCCTCCACGAGCGTCTCCGTCGTGTGGGGCGCGCTGATGATCGCCGCGTCCTCGAGCGCCGACTCCGGCTTGCGCGAGCGGTCGCGGTAGAAGTTCGCGGCGAGGTTGTGGGCGATGCGGATCAGCCACGGTCGCAGCGGCCGGCCGTCGGACTCGCGCTGGGCGCGCTCGAAGTGCCGGTAGGCCTGCAGGAACGTCTGCTC
>DAIOGP010000116.1:0-5489 GCA_036745135.1 Solirubrobacteraceae bacterium | reverse complement strand
GGCTACATCCTGCGCCGCGTCATGCGGCGCGCGATCCAGCAGGGGCGCGTGCTCGGGCTCACGCCGGGGTTCCTGACGCGCTACGCGGAGCGCGTCCGCGAGCTGATGGGGGGCGCCTACACGGAGCTGGTCGAGCAGCGCGCGTCCGTCGACCGCTGGCTCGCGGCCGAGGAGGAGGGCTTCGGGCGCACGCTCGAGCAGGGCACGAAGCTGCTCGAGGAGCTGATCGCGCGCGCCCGCGAGACCGGCGCCGAGGGGATCTCCTCCGCGGACGCCTTCCGCCTCCACGACACCTACGGCTTCCCGATCGACATCACGATGGAGATCGCGGTCGAGCACGGGCTCGGCGTCGACGAGGGCGGCTTCGAGAGCCTGATGGAGGATCAGCGCAGCCGCGCGCGAGCGGTCGCGCGCGGCGCCGTGGACGACTCGGATCGCGACCGCGCGCGCGCGTTCGCCGACGCCGCGGGCTTCGCGACCGCGTTCACCGGCTACGAGGCGATCGAGCAGCTGACGACGGTCGCGGCGCTCGAGCCGGAGCCCGCCACGAACGGCCACGGCGCGGGCGCGCGCTACCTCGTGAAGCTCCCCGAGTCGCCGTTCTACGCCGCCGGCGGCGGGCAGGTCTCGGACGCCGGCACGATCGAGTGCGAGCACGGCGACTGCCGCGCGCGCGTCGACGCGGTGTTCCGCCTGGGCGAGGACCAGGCGGTCGCGGTCGTCGTCGAGCAGGGCGAGCTGCAGCCCGGCGAGCGCGTGATCGCGCGCGTCGACGCGCGGGCCCGCCATGGGACGGAGTGCAACCACACCGCGACGCACCTCCTGCACGCGGCGTTGCGGCGCCGGCTCGGCGACCACGTCCGCCAGGCCGGCTCGGCCGTGCAGCCCGACAAGCTGCGGTTCGACTTCACGCACGGCGCGGCGCTCACGCCGCAGGAGCTGCGCGACGTCGAGGACGACGTCAACCGCTGGATCCTCGAGAACCACCCGGTGCGGCCCATGACCACCACGCTCGCGGAGGCCAAGGCGCTTGGCGCGATGGCGCTGTTCGGCGAGAAGTACGGCGAGGTCGTGCGCATGGTCGAGGTGGGGGACGGCTCGTTCTCGCGCGAGCTCTGCGGCGGCACCCACGTCCGCGCGACCGCCGAGATCGGGCTCTTCAAGCTCATCGCCGAGACGTCGAGCGCCGCCAACGTGCGCCGCATCGAAGCGCTCACGGGGCCGGCGGCCGTCGCGCTGCTGCGCCACCACGACGCGCTCCTCGGCGAGATCGCCACGCGCCTGCGCACGCGGCCCGAGCATGCACTGGAGGCGGTGGAGGCGCAGGAGACGCGGCGCCGCGAGCTCGAGCGCGCGGCGCGCGAGAGCGTGAGCGCCGGCGCTGCGGCCGACGTCGCCGAGCTGGTCGCCCACGCTGCGCTGGTCGACGGTGCCCAGGTGCTCGCCGAGATCGTCGAGGCGCCCGATCCCAAGGCGCTGCTCGAGCTCGCCGACCGCGTCAAGGGCAAGCTCGGCGAGGCCGCGATCGTGCTCGGCGCGGCCGCCGAGGGCCGCGTGCACCTCGTCGCGAGCGTCGCGCCGGCGCTCGTCGAGCGCGGCGTGAAGGCCGGCCAGATCGTCAAGGTGGCGGCCGAGATCACCGGCGGCGGCGGCGGTGGTCGTGACACGATGGCCCAGGCCGGCGGTCGGGACCCGGACAAGCTCGCCGACGCGATCGCAGCCGCACGCGGCGCGATCGAGGCGGCGCTCGGAGCCACGGCCGCGGGCGGCTGATGCGCGTGCTGGCGCTCGACTACGGCAGCGCGCGCACCGGCTGCGCCGTCAGCGACCCGACGGAGACGCTCGCCACGCCGCTGGAGCCGATCGCGGCCGCGGGTACGGCGAAGGGCATCGGGCGCGTCGCGGCGCTCGTGCGCGAGCGCGAGGTCGAGCTCGTCGTGGTCGGGCTGCCGCTCACGCTGGCGGGGGGCGACTCGGCGCAGACGAACGCCACGCGCGAGTTCGCCCAGCGGCTCGCGCGGCGCCTCGACGTGCCGGTCGAGCTCTACGACGAGCGCTTCACGACCAGCATCGCCCGTCGTGCGGGCGGCGATGCTAGCGAGCACTCGCGCGCCGCGGCGCACCTGCTCGAGGGCTGGCTCACCGCGCGGCGCGCGCGCGAGGGAACGGCCGGCGCGTGAGCCGGCCCGAGGACCCGCGCCGGCGCCCCGGCGCATCAGCGCCGCGGCGGCGGGCGGGTGCGCCGCCGCACCTCCGGGGCCGGGGACAGGGCACGAACGGCCCCCGGCGCCCGACGTCCCGCACCGCGCTGCGGCTGCGCCGACTCGTGGCGCTCGCCTTCCTGGGCGTCGCGGTGCTCGCCGTCTGGCTCGGCGTCTCGCTGTTTCAGCCGTTCGCCGGGAGCAAGGGCGCGCGCGTCGCGGTGACGATCCCGCGCGGCGCGACGCCGGGCCAGATCGCGAGCCTGCTCGAGCAGCGCGGCGTCGTCGACTCGGCGACGTTCTTCCGCTGGCGCGTCCGGCTCGCGGGCAAGTCCGGCGAGCTCAAGTCGGGGAGCTACGCGCTCGCGAAGGGCATGACCTACGCCGCCGCGATGGACGCCCTGACCGCGGGCCCGCCGCCGCCGAAGGTGCGCCGCGTGACGATCCCGGAGGGACGCTCGCGCGTCGAGACGGCGCCGCTCGTGCGCGCCGCGGGCGTCCGCGGCGACTACCTGACCGCGAGTGCCCGCTCGGACGCGCTCGACCCGCGGCGCTACGGCGCCCCGGCGGCAACGCGCACCCTCGAGGGCTTCCTCTTCCCGGCGACCTACGAGCTGCGCCTCGACGCGACGGCGCGGACCCTGGTCGCCCAGCAGCTGAAGGCCTTCCGCGCGAGCCTGGCGACGGTCGACCTGCGCCGGGCGCGGGCCAAGAACCTGACGCCCTACGACGTGGTGATCATCGCCTCGATGGTCGAGCGCGAGGCGCAGCTCGCGCGCGAACGGCCGCTGATCGCGGCGGTCATCTACAACCGCCTCAAGCAGGGCATCCGACTGGGAATCGACGCCACGATCCGCTACGAGACGCGCAACTGGACGAAGCCGCTCGTGCTGTCGGTGCTCCAGCGCGACACGCCGTACAACACGCGGACGCGGGCCGGCCTGCCCCCGACGCCGATCGGCAACCCCGGCCTCGCGTCGCTGCAGGCGGCCGCGAACCCGGCCCGCGTGCCCTACCTCTACTACGTCGTCAAGCCCGGCACCTGCGGCCAGCACGCGTTCTCCGCGACCGACGCCCAGTTCGCGCGCGACGTCGCGCGCTACAACGCGGCGCGCGAGCGCCTCGGCGGCAAGTCGCCGACGACGTGCCCGAAGTGACGCCGCCGCGGACCCGGCTCGGGGTGCTGGGCTGGCCCGTCGCTCACAGCCGCTCGCCGGCGATGCACCAGGCGGCCTTCGCGGCGGCCGGGCTCTCCGGCTGGCGCTACCAGCGCCTGCCCGCGCCGCCCGAGCTGCTCGACGCGCTCGTGCGCGCGCTGCCGGGCGCCGGCTTCCGCGGTGCGAACGTGACGATCCCGCACAAGGAGCGCGCGCTGGCGATCGCCGATCGGGCGAGCGTCGCGGCGCTGGCGATCGGGGCGGCGAACACGCTCACGTTCGCGCACGACGGCACGATCGAGGCCGAGAACACCGATGCGCCGGGCCTGATCGCCGCGTTGCCGACGCCGGCGCGAGGATTGCGGGCGCTCGTGCTCGGCGCCGGCGGCAGCGCACGCGCGTGCGCGTGGGCGCTGCGCGAGGCCGGCGCCGCCGAGGTGATGGTCTGGAATCGCAGCGCCGAACGCGCGCGGGCGCTCGCCGAGCAGCTCGACGTTCGCGCGGTGGCCGATGCGCCCGGCGCCGACCTGCTCGTCAACTGCACGTCGGTCGGGCTCGCGGACCCCGCGAGCACGTTCAAGGAGCTGCCGCTGGCGGCCGATACGGTCGGCAGATTCCCGTTCGTGGTCGACTTGGTCTACCGGGACGGCGACACCGCGCTGATCGCGGCCGCGAAGGCCGCGGGCTGTCGCGTCGTCGACGGCCTGGAGGTCCTGGTCCGCCAGGGGGCGCTCAGCTTCGAGCGCTGGGTCGGCGCGCCGGCCTCGCTCGACGCGATGCGCAGCGCGCTCCGCGGGGACCGCGACCATCATGGACAACTCGACACTGACCACTCCCGAGCCGGCTTCCCTGGCGGGCGCTCCGACGGCGACGCCCGTCCCGCGGGGCCCTGAGCCCGTCCCCGGCGTCACCCCGCCGAGCCGCCGCGGCGGCTCCGGCAGGTTCCTCCTCGACGTGGTCGTCGACATGGGCTTCTGCGATCGCGAGCGCGTCGACGCCGCCGTGGAGGTCGCGCGCTCGAGCGGCCGCCTGCCCGAGCGCGTGCTGCTCGAGAGCAACGCGATCGGCGCCGACCAGCTCGCCCGCGCGACCGCCGAGCGCTTCGGGCTCGACCACCTCGACCTGACGGCGTTCAACGTCGACATGGGCGCCGCCGGCCTCATCAACCCGTCGGCCGCCAAGCGCTACCAGGCGGTGCCCGTCGCCTACATCGACGAGCGCACGATCCTCGTCGCGATGACGGACCCGGCGAACGTCCTCGCCGTCGACGACATCGCGATCATGACGCGGCTGCAGGTGCGCCCCGCCGTCGCCTCCGCGGACGACATCCAGTCGCTCGTGCTGCGGCTCACGCGGCTCGACACCGCTGTCGCCGACGCGGTCGAGGCCGACCAGGAGCAGTCCGGTCCCACCGAGATCACCGACCTGCGCGAGACGGCCGACGACGCGCCGGTCATCAAGCTCGTCAACTCGATCATCGCGACGGCCGCCGAGCAGGGCGCCTCCGACATCCACTTCAACCCCGCCGAGACCGGCGAGATGGCTGTCCGGCTGCGCATCGACGGCGTGCTCGTCCCGTCGATGACGGTGCCGCCGCGCATGGTCCCGGGCACCGTGTCGCGCATCAAGATCATGGGCGACCTCGACATCTCCGAGCGCCGCATCCCCCAGGACGGCCGCGTGACGCTGCTCGTCGAAGGCCGGCGCGTCGACGTCCGCGTCGTCACGCTGCCGAGCGCCAACGGCGAGTCGGTCGTGATGCGCATCCTGGACAAGGAGAGCGTCGTCATCGACCTCGACAAGCTCGGCATGCGCACCGCTGAGCGCGAGCGCTTCACGCGCGCCTTCTCGCAGGCCTACGGCGCCGTGCTCGTGACCGGGCCGACCGGCTCGGGCAAGTCGACCTCGCTCTACGGCGCGGTCAACGTGCTCAACACGCCCGAGAAGAACATCATCACGATCGAGGACCCGGTCGAGTACCAGCTCGCCGGCGTCACCCAGGTCCAGGTGAACACCAAGGCCGGGCTGACCTTCGCCGCGGGGCTGCGCTCGATGATGCGCGCCGACCCGGACATCATCATGGTCGGCGAGATCCGCGACCGCGAGACGGCCCAGATCGCGATCGAGGCCG
>DAIOGP010000115.1:0-5494 GCA_036745135.1 Solirubrobacteraceae bacterium | reverse complement strand
AGGCCGCGCGCCCGATGGACCGCCTGATCTGCGGCGACGTCGGCTACGGCAAGACGGAGGTCGCGATGCGCGCGGCGTTCAAGGCCGCGGGCGAGGGCAAGCAGGTGATGGTGCTCGTGCCGACCACGATCCTCGCCCAGCAGCACTACGGGACGTTCGCGGAGCGCCTCGCCGACTACCCGCTGACGATCGAGCACGTGTCCCGCTTCCGCTCCGCCGCGGAGCAGAAGGCGGCGATCAAGGGCTTCGCCGAGGGCAGGGTGGACATCCTGATCGGCACCCACCGCCTGCTCTCGCGCGACGTGCGGCCCAAGGACCTCGGCCTGCTGATCATCGACGAGGAGCAGCGCTTCGGCGTCAAGCAGAAGGAGCTGCTGCGCCAGCTGAAGCTCAAGGTCGACGTGCTCGCGCTCTCGGCGACGCCGATCCCGCGCACGCTGCAGATGTCGCTCGCCGGCCTGCGCGACGTCTCGGTGATCGAGACGCCGCCCGAGGGCCGACGCCCGGTGAAGACCTACGTCGGCGAGTACGACGAGCCGCTCGTCAAGCAGGCGATCGAGCGCGAGCTCGAGCGCAAGGGCCAGGCGTTCTTCCTCCACAACCGCGTCGAGTCGATCGACGAGGCGGCCGAGGGCCTGCGCGCGCTCGTTCCCGAGGCGCGCGTGATCGTCGCCCACGGGCAGCTCGACGAGGGGCAGCTGGAGGAGCGCATGCTCGCCTTCCTGCGTGGCGAGGCCGACGTCCTGTGCTGCACGTCGATCATCGAGTCGGGGATCGACATTCCGCAGGCGAACACGCTGATCGTCGAGCGCGCCGACACGTTCGGCCTCGCCCAGCTCTACCAGATCCGCGGGCGCGTCGGCCGCAGCCACGAGCGCGCGTACGCCTACCTGCTCTACCCCTCGCACGCGGCGCTCACGCAGGAGGCCGCGCAGCGCCTCGCCGCGCTCTCGGACTACACGGAGCTCGGCGCCGGGTTCAAGATCGCCATGCGCGACCTCGAGATCCGCGGTGCCGGCAACCTGCTCGGCGACGAGCAGTCCGGGCACGTGGCGGCGCTCGGCTTCGAGCTCTACATGCAGATGCTCGACGAGACGATCCGCTCGCTGAGCGCCGACGGGGCGCACGAGCAGCCCGAGCCGGTGCGCCTCGACGTCAACGTCGACGCCTATGTCCCGACCGAGTACATCCCCTACGAGCAGGCCAAGATCGACGTGCACCGGCGGATCGCCGCGGCGCACGAGGTCGCTGACGTCGCGCTGCTGCGCGACGAGCTCGAGGACCGCTTCGGCCCCATCCCCGAGCCGCTGCAGAACCTGCTCGCGCTCCAGCAGGCCCGCATCAAGCTCGGGCAGGCCGGCGCCCGCGTGGTCAGCTTCCGCGGCGGTCGGCTGGCCGTCACGCCGATCGAGCTCGACGCCGCACGGGTGCGCGAGCTGCGCGAGCAGCTGCCCGAGGCGCTCTACGAGGCCGGAAAATCGCAATTCTCGGTGCGTGTGCCCGACGATCCTGCGGCCCGGTTCCCCGCCGTGGTGCGGGCCGCCGACGTTTTAGTCGGACTTAAGCCCGTGGCCGCGTGAACCTGCTACCTTCCCCCGTCGCTTGATCCGCATGACCCGCATCCTCGGCGCGCTCAGCGCCTTCATCGTTCTCGCAGTGGCTATCTCGGCCTGCGGGGGCGACAGCGTCCCTGGTGACGCGGTCGCCACGGTGGACGGCAAGTCGATCAAGAAGAGCGACTTCAACCACCTGATCGGCGTGTCGCTGAAGGCCCAGGAGTACCAGGCCAAGCAGCAGGGCCAGCCGGCCACCCCGCTCGACTCGCCGAGCTTCGCGAAGTGCGTCGCGGCCAGCCGCAAGGCGCTGCCCACACCGCCCAAGGGCCAGACGCCGCCGAGCGACGCCCAGCTGAAGGCCAGCTGCAAGAGCCAGTACGCGCGGGTGCACGACCAGATCCTCGGCGCGCTGATCCAGATCAAGTGGCTCGAGGGCGAGGCCTCCTCGCGCGGCATCAAGGCCGACGAGGCCGCGATCAAGAAGCAGTTCGCCCAGCTCCGCAGCCAGCAGTTCCCGAAGCCCGGCGACTACAAGAAGTTCCTCACGGCCACCGGCGCCAACGAGAACGACTTCCTGATCTCGGCCCGCTTCTCGCAGCTGCAGCAGAAGATCACGCAGGATCTCGCCAAGGGCAGCAAGACGGTCACCGCGGCGCAGATCAAGACGTACTACGACAAGAACAAGGCGAAGCCGCCGGTCACGCAGCCGGCCAAGCGCAACCTGCTCGTCGTCGTCGCGAAGACCAAGTCCCGCGCCGAGCAGGCGCTCGCGGCGCTGCGCTCCGGGCAGTCGTTCAAGTCGGTCGCGAAGAAGTACTCGATCGACCCGTCCGCGAGCCAGGGCGGTCTGCTCAACGGCGTCACCAAGGGCTCGCAGGAGCCGGCGCTCGACAAGGCCGCGTTCGCCGCGAAGCTGAACAGCCTCCAGGGCCCGATCAAGACGTTCGCCGGCTGGTACGTGTTCAAGGCCACCAGCGCGGAGGCCGCGAAGACACTGACGCTGGCCCAGGCCACGCCCGCCATCCGGCAGATCCTGATCTCGCAGGCGACGCAGAAGAAGCAGCAGGCGTTCGCCAAGACGTTCCAGAAGGAATGGACGAGCAAGACCAACTGCGCCAAGGGCTTCATCATCACGGGCTGCAAGAACGCCCCGAAGGCCAAGCCGGCTTCGACCGGCGGCACGTCCGGCGCCACCACGCCGGCCCCGCAGACCCAGACGCCCACGCAGCCGTAGCGCTCCGCCGGTGAGCCGGCCGGAGATCGCGCAGGCGCTCGTCGAGCTCGACGAGCTGACCCGACGCCTGCGGCGCGAGTGCCCGTGGGACCGCGAGCAGGACGCGCGCTCGATCGTCCCGCACACGCTCGAGGAGGCCTACGAGCTCGCCGACGCGGCGCAGCGCGGCGACGACGCGAAGCTGCGCGACGAGCTGGGCGACGTGCTCTTCCAGGTGCACTTCCTCTCGCTGCTGCTCGAGGAGCGCGGCGCGGGCGACCTCGCCGCCGTCGCCGACCACTGCCGCCAGAAGCTCATCCGCCGCCATCCGCACGTCTTCGGCGAGGTCGAGGTGGCCGGCGCGGCCGACGTGCTGCGCAACTGGGATCAGATCAAGCAGGGCGAGCACGACCGCGAGCCGGGCATCTTCGGCGACGTGCCCGAGAACCTGCCCGCGCCGCTCCTCGCGCGCAAGGTGCAGCGCCGCGCGGCGACGAGCGGCTTCGACGTCGAGGGCGTCGAGGGCCCGCTCCAGGCGGTCCGCGACGAGACCGACGCGGTCGCGGCGGCGGCCGGCGATCGCGACGCGAGCTTCCACGAGGTCGGCGACCTGCTGTTCGCGGCCGTCAACGTGGCGCGCAAGCTGCACGTCGACCCGGAGCTCGCGCTGCGCGCCGCGGCACAGCGCTTCCGCGACCGCGTGGAGCACGCGGAGGACCTGGCGACGCGCGACGGCGCGCGCTGGGAGGATCTCGGGCCCGAGCGCCAGCTCGCCTACTACGCCCAAGCGCGGCTCGCCCGCGCCACCGAGCCAGGAGACCGCGATCGATGAGCCAGATCGAACACGTCCGCGCCCGCCAGATCCTCGACAGCCGCGGCAACCCGACCGTCGAGGTCGACGTGGCGCTGCGCTCGGGCGCGCACGGGCGGGCGGCGGTGCCGTCCGGGGCGTCGACGGGCGAGTTCGAGGCGACCGAGCTGCGCGACGGCGGCGCGGCGTGGGGCGGCAAGGGGGTGACGCAGGCGGTCGCGAACGTCAACGGCGAGCTCGCGCGCGCGATCCACGGCCGCGACGCCGACGACCAGGCCGGGCTCGACCGCGCGCTGATCGAGCTCGACGGGACGCCGAACAAGTCGCGCCTGGGCGCGAACGCGATCCTCGGCGTGTCGCTCGCCGCGGCCAAAGCGGCGGCAGCCGAGGAGAGCATGCCGCTGTGGCGCTACCTCGGCGGGGAGGCGGCGCACGTCCTGCCCGTGCCGATGATGAACGTGCTCAACGGCGGGGCGCACGCCGACAACAAGGTCGACTTCCAGGAGTTCATGATCGTCCCGCTCGGCGCGCCCACGTTCTCGGAGTGCCTGCGCACCGGCGCGGAGGTCTTCCATCGCCTCAAGGGGATCCTGCACGACCGCGGGCTCGGGACGGCCGGCGGCGACGAGGGCGGCTTCGCGCCGGACCTCGAGTCCAACGAGGCGGCGCTCGAGGCGCTCGTCGCGGGGATCGAGGCCGCGGGCTACCGGCCGGGCGAGGACGTCGCGATCGCGCTCGACCCCGCGACGAGCGAGATCCACGAGGGCGACGCGTACGTGCTCGCGAGCGAGGGGCGCTCGCTGTCGGCGGCCCAGCTCGCCGACTACTGGGCCGACCTCGCCGGCCGCTACCCGATCGTCTCGATCGAGGACGGGATGGACGAGGAGGACTGGGATGGCTGGAAGCTCCTCACCGAGCGGCTCGGCGCGCAGCTGCAGCTCGTCGGCGACGACCTGTTCGTGACCAACACGGAGCGGCTGCGGCGCGGCATCGACCTCGGCGTCGCGAACTCGATCCTGATCAAGGTCAACCAGATCGGCACGCTGACCGAGACGCTCGCAGCGATCGCGATGGCGCGCGAGGCCGGCTACACCGCGGTCATGTCGCACCGCTCGGGGGAGACCGAGGACACCACGATCGCCGACCTCGCGGTCGCCACGGGCTGTGGGCAGATCAAGACCGGCGCGCCGTCGCGGACCGATCGCGTCGCGAAGTACAACCAGCTGCTGCGCATCGAGGAGGCGCTCGGCGCCGACGCCACCTTCCCGGGGCGCTCGGTGTTCGGCTGACAAGGGCCACTCGTCGCGGCGCGCACGGCGCGCTGCGCGAGAGAGGAATCGGCTCGCGGCGGGCGAAGCTGCGGCCATGGCCGCAACGACCCCCGCGCCCACGACGCGTCGCCGCCCGCCGGCGGCGCGCCGCGCACCGGCGCGCCCGCCCGCCGCGCGCGCCGTCACCATCCGCTGGGACCGCGTCGGCCGGCTCGCGCTGCTCGTCCTCCTCTTCGGGGTCGTCTGCCTCTACGTGGGGCCGGCGCACTCGTGGTACTCCGCCTGGCGCGACGCCCGTCACAAGCGCGCGGAGGTGGCGCACCTGCGCGCCGAGCACGCGAGCCTGCTCGCCCGGCGCCGCGAGCTCTCGCAGCCGAGCGCGCTCGAGCGCGAGGCGCGGACGCTCGGCATGGTGCGCCGCGGCGAGGTCGCCTACGTGGTCGAGCGCCTGCCCGCGCGGCGGCGCTGACACTCCGTCCCTGGTTGGGCCCCTGCCCACGGGGGGCGCTGACGTTCCCGTCCCTGGTCGAGCGCATGCCCACGCGGCGCGCTGACGCGTCCGCCCGGGCGTCGTGCGACCAGTTCGGCGTGCACTACGGTGCTCACATGGACGTCGAGCACGCGGTCGTCGAGTGGCGCGAGG
>DAIOGP010000114.1:0-5583 GCA_036745135.1 Solirubrobacteraceae bacterium | reverse complement strand
CGAGCACCGCTGACCGCGGCGCCCGCCGGGCGCTGATCGCGGCGCCCGCCGGGCGCTGATCGCGGCGCCGGCCGGCCCCTGGCGCGCCCGCCGGCGGCCCGTCACAATCACGGCATGTTCGCCGGGGCGATGTACGCGCTGTATCGGCGGCTCGGGCCTCGCTACCCGCGCTTCATCCTGATCGCCCAGTTCCAGGTCGCGTCGCTGATCGTCGTGCTCGGGGTCGGGCTGCTGACCGTCTACGTGACGATGTCCACCGGCCAGTTCGTCCGGCTCGTGCTCGTCGGCGAGGCGCTGCTCGCGCTCGAGAACCTCGGCTCGGTCCGCCGCGGCCTGGGCCTGCTCGCGCCGGCCCGGCCCTGGCTCGAGGGCCGGCGCGACGCCGCGACGACCGCCGCGGCCTGGCACGCGCTCGTCGGCCTGCCGATGCGCCTCGTCCGCCGGCGCTGGCTCGTGGCCGTGCTGGGCAACGCGCTGCCGTGGTCGATCTACGCGACGTTCGAGCTCGGCCTGGCGCCCGCCTCGGTCCTGATCCTGCTCGCCGGGGCCCTCGTGGTCGTGACCTACGGGATCCTGCTGCGCCTGCTCGGCCTCGAGCTGAGCATGCGGCCGATCATCGCCGACGTGGCGCGGGACCTGCCGGACGGCGCGCGGATCGAGACCGGCGGCCTGCCGCTGCGCTGGAAGCTGCTCGGCGGCCTGCCCGCGATCAACGTGATCACGGGCGTGGTCGTCGCCGGGCTGTCGAGCCACGGGACCGCGACGCTGCGCGACCTGGGCGTCGACGTCCTCGTCGCGGTCGCCGTCGCGTTCACCGTCTCGCTCGAGCTGACGCTGCTGCTCTCGCGCTCGATCCTCCTGCCGCTCGAGCAGCTGCGCGACGCCACCGTCCGCATCGGCCAGGGCGACTTCAGCGCGCGCGTGCCCGTCATGGCCAACGACGAGACGGGCGTGCTCTCGGAGGCCTTCAACCAGGCCGCCGCCGGGCTCGAAGAGCGCGAGCGCCTCAGGGACGCGTTCGGCGTCTACCTCGATCCGACGGTCGCCGAGCACGTCATGCGCGAGGACGGCGCCGCGCAGCACGGCCAGGAGCGCGAGGTGACGGTCCTGTTCGTCGACATCCGCGGCTTCACGGCGTTCGCCGAGCGCGCGAGCCCGCGCGAGGTCGTGCGGCGGCTGAACGAGTTCTACGAGCTGGTCGTGCCGATCCTGCAGCGGCACGGCGGTCACGTGGACAGCTTCATCGGGGATGGGCTGCTCGGCGTCTTCGGCGCGCCCGATCGGCTGCCCGATCACGCCGATCGCGCGCTCGCGGCGGCGCTCGAGATGGTCGGCTCCGTGCGCGCGCGCTACCGGGACATGCTGCGCATCGGGATCGGCGTCAACACCGGCCGCGTGGTCGCCGGCACGATCGGCGGCGGCGGGCGGCTCGAGTTCACCGTGATCGGCGACGTGGTCAACACCGCCTCCCGCGTCGAGGCGCTCACGCGCGACACGGGCGACGACATCCTGATCACGGCGGCCACGCGCGCCCGGCTCATGCGCGAACCGGTGACGCTCGAGGAGCGGCCGCTCGCCGAGCTGGCCGGGCGAGCGGAGCCCGTGGGCCTGTTCGCGGCGCGCGAGCTCGAGGTCGCGCCGCCCGCCGGCGATCTCGTGACAGACCTGTCCGAGACCGTCGTCGAGCTGGCCGACTGACGCGCTCCGCTAGGGTTCGCCGCCATGCGCGCTCCCGGAGATCTCGTGCTCGACGATGCCGACGGCGGCGAGGTCCCGCTCGCCGAGCTGTGGGCGAACGGCCCCGTCGCGCTGATCTTCCTGCGCCACTACGGCTGAGTGCACTGCCGCCATCACGCGTTGCAGTTGCAGCGCGACCGGGAGGAGCTGCGCGCCGCAGGCGACGTCGTGCTGATCGGCATGGGCACGCCGGCGCACGCGAACAACTTCCGCGCCGAGACCGGAACGGACTTCCGCATGCTGCTCTCGCGCGACAAGGCCGCCTACCGGGCCTTCGACCTCAAGCGCTCCTCGGCGCTCGAGCTGTTCACGCCCGGGTCCGTGCTCAAGGGCCTGGCTCGCCTGCGCGGCGGCGGCGTCGGCAAGGCGAAGGGCGGCAACCTGCCGTTGCGCGCGCCCGAGCAGGACTGGCATCAGCTCGGCGGCGCGTTCGTGATCGCGCCGGACGGCGAGATCACCTGGGCGCATCCCAACAGCGACGTTGCGGACAACGCGACGAGCGACGAGGTCATCGCCGCGCTGCACGCGGCCGCCGGCCGGGCGAGCGCGGCCCGCTAGCCCGGTCGCGGCGACACCGACCCGCGTGTCAGTGCCGCCGCGATGCTCGGGGCGGCTGCGTCAGGGGGAGACGAGCTCGGCGAGGATCGCGCGGTTGAGCGCCGAGCGCGCGCCGTCGTCTCCGTTCGCCAGCTCGGCGGCGGCGATCAGGTTGTGTGTGGCGCCGACCTCGAGCAACAGCGCATCGAGGTGGGGCGGGTTGGGAGTGGCCGGGGGTGACGCGGTTGCTGCCTCGCCCGGGGGGGCGGCGACGTTGATCAGCATGAACTCTCCTCGTGCTTCGCGTGCGTACGGGTCATAGGGCTCTACCCCGACCCGTCCGGCTCAAACATGCTCGCAACTTCCGCACCCCTCGTGCAAGGGGGGACGCGCGTCGCGGAAGCCGCGTCGTGCGCGTATTCCGGTCGGCGTGAGACGAGCTGCGTCGTGGTCCGAGGCGGACGAGTGACGGGTGGTGCGTGGGACGAGCATTCGTGTGCTCTCGTGCTCGCTCCAAGGCGATTGTGAGCGCCGAACGTGAGGTGGGCGTAAAGGCGCCGCGGAGCCGTCCCGCCCCGCCCCTTCTCGACACGCAATAGGCTCCGCCGCGATGTCGACCGACACCGAGCAGCAGACGCAGCTCCACGGCGGCCGCCTGATCGCGCGGCGGTTGAAGGCCCACGGCGTCACGAAGCTGTTCACGCTCTCGGGCGGCCATCTGTTCTCGATCTACGACGGCTGCCGCGCGGAGGGGATCGACCTCGTCGACACGCGCCATGAGTCCGCCGCCGCGTTCGCCGCGGAGGGGTGGGCGAAGGTCACGCGCACCCCCGGCGTCGCGGCGCTGACCGCGGGGCCGGGCGTGACGAACGGGATGAGCGCGATCGCCTCGGCGCAGCAGAACAACTCGCCGGTCGTCGTGCTCGGCGGCCGCGCGCCCGCGCTGCGCTGGGGGCAGGGCTCGCTCCAGGAGATCGACCACGTGCCGTTCGTGCGCCCGCTGACAAAGCTCGCCGCCACGCCGACCGCGACCGCCGAGATCCCCGGGCTCGTCGACGACGCGTTCGTCACGGCGCTCACCCCGCACTCGGGCCCGACGTTCCTCGACTTCCCGCTCGACTACGTGTTCATGGAGGCGCCCGAGCCCGCGAGCGAGGCGACGCTGCCCGAGCCGTGGCGCGGCGCCGGCGCCGCGCACGACCAGCTCGAGCGCGCCGCCGCGCTGCTCGCCGACGCAGAGCGCCCGGTGATCATGGCCGGGACGAACCTCTACTGGGGCCACGGCGAGGCCGAGCTGGTGGCGCTCGCCGAGGCGCTCGGGATCCCGGTCTTCCTCAACGGCCTCGCGCGCGGCTGCGTGCCGGCCGACCACGAGCTGTTCTTCGCGCGTGCGCGCTCGACCGCGCTGCGCGAGGCGGACGTCGCGCTCGTGATCGGCGTGCCGCTCGACTTCCGGCTCGGCTTCGGCCAGGCCTTCGGCGAGGAGACGGAGCTCGTCGCGATCGACGTGGCCGAGCCGCTGCGCGACCACCCGCGGCCAGTCCAGGCCGAGCTCTACGGCGCGCTGCCGGCGACGCTCGTGGCGCTGCGCGAGGGCGCCGCGCCCGGCGCCGGGACGCAGGCGTGGCGCGAGCGCCTGCGCGGCATCGAGGCCGAGGCCCGCGCCGGCGAGCAGGAGCAGCTCGCGGACGCGCGCGCGCCGCTGCACCCGCTGCGGATCTACAAGGAGCTCGGCGAGCTGCTCGACCGCAACGCGATCGTGATCGGCGACGGCGGCGACTTCGTCTCCTACGCCGGGCGCGTGATCGACTCCTACGAGCCGGGCTGCTGGCTCGACCCCGGGCCCTTCGGCTGCCTCGGCTCGGGGCCGGGCTACGCGCTCGCGGCGAAGCTCGCGCACCCCGAGCGCCAGGTCGTCCTGCTGCTCGGCGACGGCGCGTTCGGGTTCTCCGGCATGGAGTTCGACACGCTCGCGCGCCACGGCGTGAACGTCGTCGGCGTGATCGGCAACAACGGCATCTGGGCGCTCGAGAAGCACCCGATGGAGTTCCTCTACGGGTACTCGGTCGTCGCCGACCTGCGCCCCGCGACGCGCTACGACGAGGTCGTGCGCGCGCTCGGCGGGCACGGCGAGCTCGTCGCGCGCCCGGAGGAGCTGAAGCCCGCGCTCGCGCGCGCGTTCGACTCCGGCCTGCCGGCGCTCGTCAACGTGTTGACGGACCCGACCGTCGCCTACCCGCGTCGCGCGAACCTGGCCTGAAGCGGCGGCGTCGCCCGGGCTAGCTAGGCGACGGGGCGCAGCGCCAGCACCGGGATCTCACGATCGCCGGCGCGGTCCTGGTAGGGCCCGTAGCCGCTGTAGAGCTCCTGCGCGAGCGCGTACAGGCGGGCGCGCTCCTCGCCCTCGGTCTGGCGCGCGACATAGCGCCCGCCGCGGCCGCGGGAGAGCAGCTCGACCTCCGGGTTGGCCGCCACGTTGTGGTACCAGGCGGGGTGCTTGGCGCGCCCGAAGCTCGACGCGATCAGGATCACCTCGTCGCCCTGCGTGAAGTAGAGCAGCGGGCACGTGCGCGGTTGGCCGGTCTTCGCGCCGCGCGCGGTCAGCAGCACGACGCGGGCGGCCGCGAACGAGGAGACGCGCCCGCGGCTGATGCGCATCAGGAACGGGTCGATCCGGCTGGCGACGTTGATCCCGAACCAGCGGCCCGCGTCGGTGAGCGCGAACGCGGTCAGCGCGCGCATCGCGCGCGACGGCGGCTGGGTCGGATCGAGCGGGGGCACCGGCACGGCGGCAAGCCTAGACGAGCGCGGGTCGGCGGAAAGGGAGGACGCCGCGAACGGCAGACGCCCCTCGGTAAGAGAGCGGTCGAGCGCAGAGCCGCCCGCAACACAGAAAACCGCCCGCATCATGCGGGCGGTCTTCCGACTTCTGGCCCCATAGGACGGGCAGGGGTAACGCGCCAGACGGGGCCTTAGGCTCGAGCGGCGGGAGGCGCCGATTTCTCTAGACGGCTGACGCTCGAACCCTATGAGGCCGGAGTTCGGTGCGCTGGTGGCGCAAGCTGGCTCCGACGTGCCGAGTATGCCCCGGGGCGATCAGCCTGCAAACCATCAAATCGGCAGCCGACGCGGATTTGCGCGCAATGTGCGCGTTTCTCTTCGGCCGGTCTAGCCCAGTTGGCGCTTGGCCGCGCGCGCAGGCACGGCGAGCCGCGGCCGCGACGCCCGAGCGAGCTCAGCCGGGCGCCGCGCACGCCAGCGCCGCGCCGCGCAGGATGTCGTGCTCGGAGACCTCGACCGCGTCGAGCC
>DAIOGP010000113.1:0-5584 GCA_036745135.1 Solirubrobacteraceae bacterium | reverse complement strand
CGCTTCATGCAGGAACGCGCGGAGGCGGCGGGCGCCTACATCCTCACCGAGACGGCGGCCGCCAAGCTGCTCGTCGAGGACGGCGTCGTGCGCGGCGTGCGCTCGGGCGACAAGGGTCGGGGCAAGGAGGGCGAGGAGCTCTCGAACTTCGAGCCGGGCGCCGACGTGGTCGCGGGCACGACGGTCCTCGCCGAGGGCTGCTGGGGCAGCCTGACCGGCGCCGCGATCCGGGAGTTCGACCTCGGCGCCGGGCGTGAGCCGATGGTCTGGGAGCTCGGCGTCAAGGAGATCTGGAAGGTCAAGCGCCCGCTCGACCGCGTCATCCACACGCTCGCCGGCTGGCCGCTCAAGATCTCGGCCAAGTACCACCAGATCGGCGGCTCGTGGATCTACCCGATGAAGGACGAGCGGACCGGCGACGACCTCGTCTCGATCGGGTTCGTGATCGACCTCGAGTACGCCGATGCCACCACCTCGGCGCACGACCTGCTGCAGCAGTTCAAGACGCATTCGATGGTGCGCCGCATCCTCGAGGGCGGCGAGCGCGTCGGCTGGGGGGCCAAGGCGATCCCGGCGGGCGGCTACTGGGCCATGCCGAAGCTGTCGATGCCGGGCGCGGTGATCGTCGGCGACGGCGGCGGGCTCGTGAACCTCGCGGCCCTCAAGGGCGTCCACTACGCGATCCAGTCGGGGATCTACGCGGCCGAGGCGATCTACGCAGCGCTCACGCGCGGCGAGCCGCTGACCACGTACGAGACCACGGTCGCGGACTCGTTCATCGGCAAGGATCTCTACGAGGTCCGCAACACGCGCCAGCCGTTCTCGAAGGGATTGATCAAGGGCGGTCCGCTGGTCAACCTGATGATCGCCACGAAGGGCCGTTTCCCGGGCGGGCGCTGGGGGCTGCACCGCAACGACGAGCAGCCGATGTTCCTCGGCAAGACGCACAAGTCCTATCCCAAGCCCGACGGCAAGTACACGTTCGACAAGCTCTCGAGCGTGTTCATCACCGGCAACCAGACCCGCGACGACGCGCCGAACCACATCCGCGTGCAGCGCAACGTCCCGCGGGAGCTGGCCGAGACCTGGCGCTGGATGTGCCCGGCCGGGGTCTACGAGATCCCCGAGGATGCGCCCGAGAGCGGTCCGGTCGACGTGGTGGTCAACTACACCAACTGCGTCCAGTGCGGCGCGATCACGGCCAAGGGCGGGCGACTGACGACGCCCGAGGGCGGCGACGGCCCGCTGTACCAGATCACCTGATTGCCGGTGCGCCGGCGCAACTCGCCGGTCGCGCCGGTGTTCCGGCTCCACGATGCGACTGCGCGTGCTCATCGCCTGCACCGCCGCCGCGGCGCTCGCCGCGACGCCGGCGCTCGGTCGTCCGCGGCCGGCCGAGACGGCCAAGCGGACCGCCCGCGCCGCGCTGACCGTCTGCGATCCCGCGCAGCGCCAGCTGCAGGTCGAGGCGCGGATGGCGGGCTCGGCGACCGGGCAGCGGCTCGCGGTGCGCTTCGATCTCTACCGGCGGGTCGCGAACGCGGGCTTCAAGCGCCTCGCCACCGACGCGACCGGCACGTGGATGACCGCGAACCCCGGGACCGACATCTACAACGTCCAGACCACGGTCGCGCAGCTGCAGCCGGCGACCTACCGGGTCGCGGTCCGCTTCCGCTGGTCGAGCCCCGACGGGCGCGTCCTCGCGCGGCAGCTGCGCGTCACGCGGACCTGTCGCGTCCCGGACACACGGCCGAACCTGCGCGCGCTGAAGGCCGCGATCGCAGCGGGTCCCGGGGCCGGCCGCGCGCGCTACGTGCTCACGTTCGCCAACGCGAGCACCATCGCCGCGCCGCCGTTCGACGTCGGCGTGACCGTCGCGGGGCAGGCGCTGCCACCGGTCGCGGTGCCTGCCCAGGCCCCGCGCGACCGTCGCAGCGTGACGATCCCGGGCCCGCGCTGCGAGGCGGGCAGCCTGGTGACGTTCACGCTCGACGTCGGCAACGCCGTCGACGAGCGCGACGAGACCGACAACGCGCTGACGCTTCGCTGCCGGTTGTAGCCCCTCGCTACACTCCGTCTCCATGAAGGCCGATATACATCCCGAGTACGTCGAGGCCCACGTGCGCTGCACGTGCGGGAACGAGTTCACGACCCGCTCGACCAAGTCCGAGATCCATGTCGAAATCTGCTCGAACTGCCATCCCTTCTACACCGGCAAGCAGAAGCTCGTCGACACCGGCGGACGCGTCGAGCGCTTCCAGCGACGCGCGGCCAAGCGGGCCCGCGGCGCATCGAGCTGAGCCGGCCGCGATCGTGGCCTTCGCAGTCGAGGGGACCGAGCAGACCGAGACGCGCATGCCCGACGGCGCGTTGATGGCCCAGCGCGACGCCCCCGTCGGCGGCCAGGCCGTGCTCGAGGGCGTGATGATGCGCGGGGTCTCCAACTGGGCCGTCGCGGTGCGGCGCCCACTTCCCGAGCAGGTGCAGAACGGTCACCTGGACCCAGAGGCCGCGGCGCTCGGCGAGATCGAGGTGCAGAGCTTCCCGCTCGTCCCGTGGTCGCGGCGGCACCGGCTCTACCGGCTGCCGATCATCCGCGGCGTCGTCGCGCTCGTCGAGTCGCTCGGGATCGGCTTCAAGGCGCTGGGCATCTCGGCCAACGCGCAGCTGCCCGAGGACGAGGAGCCGATCTCCGGCGGCATGTGGATCGTCACCGTGATGCTCTCGATGGTGCTCGCGATCGGCCTGTTCTTCCTCGTCCCGGTCGGCCTCACGAGCCTGATCAAGGACCAGCTCGGCTCGTCGTTCCTCTTCTGGCTGGTCGAGGGCCTGCTGCGCACCGCGATCTTCCTCGCCTACCTGAGCGCGCTCTCGCGCCTGCGCGACCTGCGCCGCGTGTTCGAGTACCACGGCGCCGAGCACAAGACGATCTCGGCCTACGAGGCGCAGGACCAGCTCGTCCCCGAGCGCGTGGCGCTCTACTCGCGGCTGCACCCGCGCTGCGGCACGAGCTTCCTGCTGATCGTCATGATCGTCGCGATCTTCGTGTTCGCGCCGCTCGGCCTGCCGGCCTGGTACTGGCTCATGCTCTCGCGCGTGCTCGGCGTGCCGCTGATCGCGGGGATCTCGTTCGAGATCATCAAGTGGGCCGGGCGCAACCGGCGCAAGCGCTGGGTGCGTGGGGTGATGTGGCCGGGACTGCAGCTGCAGAAGCTCACGACGCGCGAGCCCGACCACGAGCAGCTCGCCGTGGCGATCGCCGCGCTCGAGGCCGTCCTCGCCAAGGAGACCCCGGGCGCGAGCGCCGCGGACCTGGTGGGCGTCGAAGTCGTCGCCTGAGCCCGCGGCCCTGCCGCGGGCGGTGTGCGGCCCCGGCCGCCGGTACCCTCGCTCGTCATGATCGAGCAGCTCGTCGAGCAGATCGAGACCCGTTTCGCCGAGGTCTCCCGCCAGCTCTCGGACCCCGTCGTGATCGGCGATCGCCAGCGCTACGCCGACGCCGGCCGCGCCTTCGCGGAGCTCGAGCCGGCCGCGAAGCTGGCCGAGCAGTGGCGCCGCGCGGTCGATGACGCGGCCGGGGCGCGCGAGCTGATCGCCGAGGACGGCGACGAGCCCGAGCTGCGCGAGCTGCTCGAGGCGGCCGGCGCGCGCATCGAGGAGCTCGAGGAGGAGATCCGCCTCGCGATGGTCGAGCGCGACCCCAACGACGACAAGAACGTGATCGTCGAGGTGCGTGCCGGGGCCGGGGGCGACGAGGCGAGCCTGTTCGCCGGCGACCTCTTCCGGATGCTCACGAAGTACGCCGAGCGGCGCGGCTTCGCCACCGAGCCGCTCTCCGTGGCCGACGGCGCCTACACGTTCGCGGTCAAGGGGCAGGGCGCCTACAGCGTGTTCAAGTACGAGGGCGGCACGCATCGCGTGCAGCGCGTGCCCGAGACCGAGTCCCAGGGCCGGATCCACACCTCGACGGCGACCGTCGCGGTGCTGCCCGAGGCCGAGGACGTCGACGTCCAGATCAACGAGTCCGACCTGCAGATCGACGTCTACCGCTCGTCCGGGCCGGGCGGCCAGTCCGTCAACACGACCGACTCGGCGGTCCGCATCACGCACAGGCCGACGGGCATCGTCGTCTCGATGCAGGACGAGAAGTCCCAGCTGCAGAACCGCGAGAAGGCGATGCGCGTCCTGCGCGCGCGGCTCTACGAGCGGGCGATCGAGGAGCAGCAGGCCGAGCTCTCGGCGGACCGCCGCGCCCAGGTCGGCACGGGGGAGCGGGCCGAGAAGATCCGCACGTACAACTTCCCGCAGGGACGCGTCACCGACCATCGCGCGAAGGTCACCGCGCACAACCTCGAGGGCGTGCTCGCGGGCGAGCTCGACGAGTTCACGGCCGCGCTCCAGGACGAGGAGAAGCGCCGCCGGCTCGCGAGCCAGGCCGCCGCGACGTGAGCGCCGCTCGGGCGCTCGACGGCGTGACGGTCCGCGACGCGCTCGACAGCGCGCGGATCCCGCTGCGCGCGGCGGGCTGCGATACGCCGGAGCTCGACGCCGAGCTGCTGCTGGCCCACGTGCTCGGCGTCGAGCGCGCCGCGCTCTTCACCGCGCCCGAGCGCCGGCTCGAGCCGGGGGCGGGGCGGCGCTTCGCCGAGCTCGTGCGGCGCCGGCGCGAGCGCGAGCCGGTCGCCTACATCGTCGGGCGCAAGGGCTTCCGGCACATCGAGCTCGACGTCGACCCGCGCGTGCTGATCCCGCGACCGGAGACCGAGCTGCTCGTCGAGGTGGGGCTCGGGCTGGCCACCGGGGCGCGCGTCGTCGACGTCGGCACGGGGAGCGGCGCGGTGGCGCTCGCGCTCAAGCACGAGCGGCCGGACCTCGACGTGCTCGCGACCGACGTCAGCGGCGCGGCGCTCGACGTCGCGCGCGCGAACGCTGCGCGACTCGGCCTCGACGTCGCGTTCGCCGCCGCGGACCTGCTCGACGGCGTCGCCGGCCCGTTCGACGCGGTGCTCTCCAACCCGCCGTACGTGGCCGCCGGCGAGCGGGCATCGCTCGCGCCGGAGATCGCGCGCCACGAGCCGACCGGCGCGCTGCTCGCCGGGCCGGACGGGCTGGGCATCCTGCGGCGGCTGATCCCGCAGGCGGCCGGCGCGGGCCTGCTCGCGGTCGAGATCGGGGCCGGTCAGGCCGACGCCGTGCGCGAGCTGCTCGCCGCCGCCGGCTTCGCGCGGATCGACGTCGTGCCGGACCTCGCGGGGATCGAGCGCGTCGTCGTCGGGCGAGGGGCATGACGCCGGCGGACGTCGAGACGTTCGAGCGGTGCATGGCCGTCGGCGGCGTGGCGGTGATCCCGACCGACACGGTCTACGGCCTGGCGTGCGAGCCCGACAGCAAGGAGGGCGTCCGGCGCATGTACGCGCTCAAGGGCCGCGGGCCGGCGAAGCCCGCGGCGGTGATGTTCTTCGCGCTCGAGCTGGCGCTCGCCGCGCTGCCGCCGCCCGCGCCGCGCGCGCGCGGCGCGCTCGAGCGGCTACTCCCCGGCGCCGTGACGCTGCTGCTGCCCAACCCCACGCGGCGCTTCCCGCTC
>DAIOGP010000112.1:0-5638 GCA_036745135.1 Solirubrobacteraceae bacterium | reverse complement strand
CCGAGCCCATCGCGATGCCCACGTCGGCGAGCGCGAGCGCCGGCGCGTCGTTGATGCCGTCGCCGACCATCACGACCGGAGCGGTCTCCTCCGAGGACTGCAGCATGCGCACCACCTCGAGCTTCGCCTCCGGCGTCTGCTCGGCATAGACGCGGTCGACGCCGACGCTGCGGCCGATCTCCTCGGCCACGGCGACATGGTCCCCGGTCGCCATCGCGACGTGGCGAATGCCGGCGGCGTGGAGCTCCGCCACGAGCTCGCGCGCGTCCTCGCGCACGCGGTCGCCCATGATCACGGCGCCCGCCAGCGCCCCGTCGAGGCCGACGAGCACCTTCGCGCGACCGGCGCTGTCGCCGTCGTCGAGGCCGCTGGCGATCGCCGCGCTCACGTCGAGGCCGCGCTCGCGCAGCCACGCGGAGGAGCCGACCGTCACGCGCCGTCCGTCGACGACCCCTTCGATCCCCTGCCCCGGCCGCTCGACGACCTCCACGGGGACGGCGAGCTCGATCCCACGCGCCTGCGCGTCGTGCACGAGCGCCTCGCCGAGGACGTGCGCGGAGAGCTGGTCCAGCGACGCCGCCAGGTGCAGCAGCTCGTCGTCGCCGATGCCGTCGAAGCGCACGATCCGCTCGACCTCCGGCGTGCCGAGCGTCAGCGTCCCGGTCTTGTCGAGCAGCACGGAGCGCGCGCGGCCAAGCCCTTCGATCGCGGCGCCGCCCTTGACGATCACTCCGCGCCGCGCGGCGCGCGAGACGCCCGCGATCAGCGCGATCGGCGCGGCGAGGATCAGCGGGCACGGCGTGGCGACCACGAGCACCGCCAGCCCGCGGACCGCGTCGCCGCTCGCGGCCCAGGCGCCGCCGGCGACGACGAGCGTGACGGGCAGGAAGATCGCGGCGTAGCGGTCGGCGATGCGCACGAACGGCGCGCGCTGCGTCTGCGCCGCGCGCACGAGCGTGACGATCGCCGCGTACGCGCTCTCCTCCGAGCGCCGCGCGGTACGCAGCTCGAACGCCTCGCCGGCGTTCGTCGAGCCGCTGCGCAGCATCGCGCCGCGGACGTAGGTGGCCGGCAGTGGCTCGCCGGTCAGGGTCGACTCGTCGACGACGACGCGCTCGGACTGGACCGTTCCATCGACCGGCACGACCTCGCCGGCGCGGACGACCACGCGGTCGCCGATCTCGAGCTCCTCGACGGCGACCTCCTCGATCAGCCCGTCGCGCAGGCGGTGCGCGATCCGTGGCGCGCGCTCGAGCAGCGAGGTGAGCTCGCGCCGCGCGCGTCGTCCGGCGTAGCCCTCGAGCGCGTTGCCGCCGCTCAGCATCAGCGCGATCACGGCGCCCGCGAGGTACTGGCCGAGCGCGAGCGCGCCCGCCATCGCGAAGAGCGCGATCGCATCGACGCCGACGTCGCCACGCAGCACCGACGCGACGACCGACCACGTCAGCGGCACGAGCGTGACGGCGACCGCGGCGGCCCACACCGCATCGCGCGCCGACGGGTGATCGAGCAGCGCGAGCAGCCCGCCGAGCGCGATCGCCAGCAGCAGGCCGCCGACGAGCAGACGCTGCCCGATCGCCTCGAAGCGGTATCCGAACCGTTGGATCATCGGCGGCGAAGGTTACGTGGCACGCTCGGCCCGGCCGGCCTGCCGCCTCGGACTGGGGCGCGCGGATCTGCGGGGCGCGCGGATCTGCGCGGCGCGCGGGACGGCGGGCGCGGACGGCGGGTCGCGCGCCGATCCGTAGTGTGTCCGCCGTGAGCACGTACCCGGCGCACCGCGAGGTCGACGTTGCGCTGCGCGACGGCTCGACCGTGCGCGTGCGCCCGATCCGCTCCGACGACGAGCCGGGGCTGCTTCGGTTCCTCGAGAACCTCTCGGGCAGCTCGCGCTGGTTTCGCTTCTTCTCCGCCGGCACGGACCTGGAGAGCGCGGCGAGGTGGGCGGTCGACGTCGATTACCACGGCCGCTACGGCGTGCTCGCGACGACGGGGCACGACGCGCGCGTCGTCGGCCACGCCACCTACGCGGCCGCCGACGGCGAGGGCCCGGCGGAGGTGGCGTTCGCGATCGCGGACGAGCTCCAGGGCAAAGGGCTCGGCACGGTGCTGCTCGCGCACCTCGCCCTGGCCGCGGGCGAGATCGGGATCGAGCGCTTCGTCGCCGAGGTGTTGCCCGAAAACGAGAGCATGATCGACGTCTTCCGCGAGAGCGGCTTCCCCGTCACGACGAGCCGCTCCGAAGGCGTGCTGCGCTTCGAGTTCCCGGTCGAGCTCTCGCCGGCGGTGATCGAGCGCTTCGAGTGGCGCGACGAGACGGCATCGGTCGCCGCGCTGCGACCGTTCCTCGCGCCGCGCTCGGTCGCCGTGATCGGCGCGGGGCGCGAGCGCGGGACGATCAGCGGCGAGCTGTTCCACAACCTGCTCGATCGCCAGCCCGCGTTCCCGGTCTACCCCGTCAACGCGAGCGCGCCCGTCGTCCAGGGCGTGCGCGCCTACCCGACGATCGCGGACGTCCCGAGCGAGGTCGAGCTGGCCGTGATCGCCGTGCCCGCCCCGGCGGTCGTGGCGGTCGCGCGCGAGTGCGCGGCCAAGGGCGTGCACGCGCTGATCGTCGTGTCGGCGGGCTTCGCCGAGGTCGGCGGTGACGGGATCGCCCGGCAGCGCGAGCTGCTCGAGGTCTGCCGCGCCACCGGCATGCGCCTGATCGGGCCCAACTGCCTCGGGGTGCTCAACACCTCACCCGGCGCGCGCCTCAACGCGACGTTCGCGCCCACCTTCCCGCCGGCCGGCCGCGTCGGGTTCCTCTCGCAGAGCGGCGCGCTCGGGCTGGCGGTGATCGCGCAGGCGCAGGCGCTCGACCTCGGCATCTCGCAGTTCGTCTCGATCGGGGACAAGGCGGACATCTCGGGCAACGACCTGCTCCAGTGGTGGGAGCAGGACCCCGACACCGACGTCGTGCTGCTCTACCTCGAGTCGTTCGGGAACCCGCGGCGGTTCGCGCGCGTCGCGCCGCGCGTCGCGCGCGCCAAGCCGATCGTCGCCGTCAAGAGCGGACGCTCGGCGGCCGGCGCCCGCGCGACCTCGTCGCACACCGGCGCGCTGCTCGCCGCCTCCGACGTCACCGTCGGCGCGCTCTTCCACCAGTCCGGGGTGATCCGCACCGACACGCTCGCGGAGCTGTTCGACGTCGCGACGCTGCTCGCGAACCAGCCGCTGCCGCGCGGGCGGCGCGTCGCGATCGTGACGAACGCGGGCGGCCCGGGGATCATGTGCGCGGACGCGTGCGAGGCGAGCGGGCTCGAGGTCGCACCGCTCGGCAAGCGCACGCAGCGCGTGCTGCGCGGGCTGCTGCGCGCCGCGGCGGCGGTCGCCAACCCGGTCGACATGCTGGCCGACGCCAGCGCCGAGGAGTACCGCCGGACGATCGCGGCCGTCGGCCGCGACGCTGACGTCGACGCGATCATCACGATCTTCATCCAGCCGCTCGTCACGCGCGGGCGCGAGGTCGAGCAGGCAGTGCAGGAGGCGGCCGCGGAGCTCGCGGGGCGGGTGCCCGTGCTGGCGGTCTTCATGTCCGGCGCCGAGCGCGCGGCCGGCGGCGGGGACGGAGTCCGCGTGCCGCGCTACGACTTCCCCGAGGAGGCGGCGCAGGCGCTCGCGCGCGCGGCTCGCTACGCCGAGTGGCGCGCGCGACCCACGGGGGCGCTCGTCACCTTCGACGACGTCGACGCGGACGCCGCGCACGCGGTGCTCGCCGGCGCGCTCGAAGGCACCGGCTGGCTCGATCCCGACGCGGTGGCACGCCTGTGCGCGTGCTACGGGATCCCGCTCGTCGCGAGCCGCACGGTCTCGACGCCGCGACGCGCGCGCACCGCCGCGACCACGATGGGCGGTGCCGTCGCGCTCAAGGCGATCTCCTCCACGCTCCTGCACAAGTCCGACGCCGGCGGCGTACGCCTCGGTCTGCAGGGCGCGGCCGTCGAGCGCGCCGCGCGTGAGATGGAGCGCGCGGTGACCGACGCTGGCCACGAGCTCGACGGCTTCCTCGTGCAGGAGATGGTCGAGGGCGGCGTCGAGCTGCTCGTCGGCGTGGTGCACGACCAGCTCTTCGGCCCGGTGCTCGCCTGCGGCGCCGGCGGCGTGCTCGCCGAGCTCCAGCGCGACATCGCGGTGCGGATCACGCCGCTGACCGACCTCGACGCCCGCGAGATGCTGCGCGGGCTGGGCGCCTTCCCGCTGCTCGAGGGCTACCGCGGCGCGCCCGCGGCCGACGTGCCGGGCGTCGAGGAGCTCGTGCTGCGCGTGAGCCAGATGGTCGAGGCGCACCCCGAGATCATCGAGCTCGACCTCAACCCCGTGCTCGCGCTCCCCGACCGCGTCGTCGTCGTCGACGCCCGCGTGCGCGTCGAACCGGCGGCGCCGCCGCGGCCGTGGCCCGCGGTGCGCGGCTAACTACGGTGCCCCACGCGGGCGGCGCACCGATGAACGCGCGGGGTCCGAGCACGTAGGTTCAGCCTGCCGATTCCCGACCTCGGAAGGTGACGCCATGAGCCAGGCGACCGCGACCTCCGTCGTGCGCTCGTTCCCCGACCTCTCGATCGCCGACGTGCCCTTCGCCGGCGGCAAGGGAGCGAACCTCGGTGAGATGACCAACGCGGGGCTGCCGGTACCGCCCGGGTTCGTGATCGGCGCGCCGGCCTACGCCGCTTTCGTCGACGAGCGCGGGCTGCGCGAGCGCGTCGCGGAGCGCCTCAAGGACGTCGATCCGGAGGATACGAACGCCCTCTACGCGGCCGCCGGCGAGGTGCGCGCGCTCGTCGACGCCGAGCCCATCCCTGGCTGGGTGGACGAGCAGATCCGGCGCGCCTACGAGGAGCTGACCGCGCGCACGCAGGCGCACGCCGTCGCCGTGCGCTCCTCCGCGACGGGCGAGGACACGGCCTCCGCGTCGTTCGCCGGCATGAACGAGACCTTCCTCAACGTCATCGGCGATGACGCGGTCGTCGAGGCCGTGCGCCGCTGCTGGTCCTCGCTGTTCGGCACGCGCACGATCTACTACCGCGCCAAGCGCGGCTTCGGGCAGGCCGACATGGACATCGCGGTCGTCGTCCAGCACCAGGTGCTCGCCAAGCGCGCCGGCGTGATGTTCACGATCGACCCGGCGAGCGGCGACGAGAACCGGATCGTGATCGAGGGGGCGTTCGGGCTCGGCGAGGCCGTCGTCTCCGGCAGCGTCTCGCCCGACCGCTACATCATCGACAAGCGCTCGCGCGTCATCGTCGCGCGCGAGGTGCACCGCAAGGAGATCGCGATCGAGCCGACCCACGGCGGCGGCACGACGACGCGCGAGCTGGACGACGAGGAAGGCCATCGCCCGGTGCTCACCGACGACGAGGTCGGAGCGCTCGGCGAGCTCGCGCGCAAGATCGAGGAGCACTACGGCAAGCCGCAGGACACCGAGTGGGTGTTCGACGAGCACGGCGAGCTGTTCATGCTCCAGTCGCGCCCGGTGACAGCGTCGGGCGGGCACCCCGTCGCCGCCGCAGCGGGCGCCGCCGCGAACGGGCCGACGCTCGTGCGCGGCCGCGGCGCCGCGCCGGGCGCAGCGAGCGGCACGGTGCGGCTGAGCACCGAC
>DAIOGP010000111.1:0-5663 GCA_036745135.1 Solirubrobacteraceae bacterium | reverse complement strand
CAGCACCCCGAGCTCGTGCAGCGCCACTTCGGCACGATCGTCGACCCCGAGGACCCGTTCGTGGCGCGCAACGAGGCCGACTGGACCGGCGGCGCCTTCGTCTACGTCCCGCGCGGGGCACGGCTCGAGACGCCGGTGCACATCACCGTCGCCCAGCACGCCGCCGGCCGCACGCTCGGCTGGCGCACGCTGATCGTGCTCGAGGAGGGCGCCGAGGCCGAGGTCTGGGAGCAGACGATCTCGACCGCGGACGACGTCGAGGGCGTCTTCAACACGGTCGTCGAGCTGTCGGTCGGCCCGGGGGCGCACCTGCGCTACGTCAACGGGCAGGCGCTCTCCGAGCGCGCCTGGATCTTCGGGACCCAGCGCGCCGAGGTCGCCCGCGACGGCGCGCTCGAGTGGGTCGCGCTCGGCTTCGGCTCGGCGCGCGGGAAGGTGCGCATGGAGACGAAGCTCGCCGGCAAGGGCGCGAGCGCCCGCGTCACGGGCGCCTACGCCGGCCACGGGCGCCAGCACCTCGACTTCGACACGACGCAGGA
This sequence comes from Solirubrobacteraceae bacterium, assembly GCA_036745135.1. Taxonomy (GTDB): domain Bacteria; phylum Actinomycetota; class Thermoleophilia; order Solirubrobacterales; family Solirubrobacteraceae; genus DAIOGP01. The sequence goes on along the minus strand of DAIOGP010000111.1, from coordinate 5,124 downwards.
GCACGCGGCCGAGCACACGACCTCGGACCTCGCGTTCCGCGGCGTGCTGCAGGACCGCTCGACCGCGGTCTGGCGCGGCATGATCTTCGTCGACCCCGGCGCGCAGCAGACCGACGCGTTCCAGGAGTGCCGCAACCTGCTGCTCTCCAAGCGCGCGCACGCCGACGCGATCCCGGGGCTCGAGATCGAGGCCAACGACGTGCGCTGCACGCACGCGGCGGCGATCGCGCAGCTCGACGAGGACCAGCTCTACTACCTGCGCGCCCGCGGCCTCAACGAGGCGACGGCCCGTCGGCTCGTGATCGAGGGCTTCATGCAGGCGCTCGTCGACCGCTTCGAGGAGGGCCCGATCCGCGCGGCCGTCTCGGGCGCGATCGAGCGCCGGCTCGAGACCGTGCTCGGCTGAGCCGGGCGCGCCGCCCGCTTCAGCCGGCGACCCGCGCCACGTTCTCGCCGTGGATCCGGCGCTGCTCGGCGCTGTCGCGACCGGCCGGCAGCTTCGCCGCGGCGCCCGCGTCGCGCAGGCCCTCGAGGTACGCGGCGTCCTCGCCGAGGATCCGCAGGGCGTCGGCCGAGGAGAGCGGGCGGCCATGCCCGGGGATCACGGTCTCGGCCGCCTCGACCAGCGGCCGCAGCCGCGCGAGCGTCGCGAGGTAGGCGCTCAGCGAGCCGCCCGGCCCGAGCATCGGGATCTCGACCGGCGAGAGGTAGTCGCCGCAGACGAGCACGCCGGCCCAGGGCACGACGATCGCCATGCCGTCCTGGGTGTGGCCGTCGGCCGGGTGCAGGTCGAGCTCGCGCTCGCCGAGCGCGCAGTGGCCCGGCACGGGCAGCGCCTGGGCGCCCGGCAACGAGAGCGGGCGCTCGCGCTCGACGTAGTGCTGCTGGTCGAAGGCGCGCAGCGCGCGCTGCGCGGCGCCCGGCTCGGCCGCGAGCCGCGCGGCGGTCGTCTCGGCGCAGCCGAGCGACGCCTCGGGGAACGCCAGGCGGCCGAGCAGGTGGTCCCAGTCGCCGTGGGTCGCGAGCAGGCCGGCGACCGGGAAGCCGGCCTGCGCGAGCAGCGTCGGCAGCACCTCGAGCTCGTCCGGGTAGACCGGCGAGTCGATCATGAAGGCCTCGGTGCCGGCCCGCACGGCGGTGCAGGTCGTCTGCCACACGCGGCTCGTCGCGACGATCACGTCCGGATGGACGCTGACCGCGCGCACGCGGTCTAGATCGCCCCGAGCAGCTTCGCCGCCTCGCGCAGGTTCGGGACCTCCGCGGTGGGCTTCTTCTGGTTGGGCTCGAGCACTTCCTTCTTGCGGTTGACCCAGATCACCGGGATCTTGAGCTTCGCGCACGGCTCGACGTCGTGGTAGTAGCTGGCGGCGATGTGGACCCAGTGCTTCTTGCCGCCGATGCGGCGCGCGCACTCGTTGAAGTGCGCCGGATCGGGCTTGTAGGAGCGCACCTGCTGCGCCGTCACGACGAGGTCGAAGTCGGACCTGAAGTGGCGCCGCGTCTGGCCGAGAAGCTTGTCGTCGACGTTCGAGAGCAGGCCGATGTCGAACTTCTTCTTGAAGCGCTCGAGCTGCGCGTTCGTCTCCTTGAACGGCGCCCAGCGCTGCACCGAATCGGGCAGGAAGCCCGCGCGCGAGGGCTCGAGCGGCCAGGCGAGCTCCTTCGCGATCTGCACGGCGGTGCGCCGCAGAACCTCTGCGTAGAGCTCGTAGGAGCCGGACTGGATCTTCTGCTGGATCTCGTGGAAGCGAGCGATCAACTCGTCGCGATCGATCGTGAAGCCGTCACGCGCCGCCTCGGCGACGAACGCGTCGTACGCGCCCGTCTCCCAGTCGATCAACGTGCCGTACACATCGAAGGTGACCCACTTGACGTCCTTGGGTAGTGCCAATGCGCTCCTGTCCGATTCTGGTGTGGCGGGGCGGACATTATGCCTCGCGCCTCGTTTCGGGCGCCGTGCCGAGGCGATCGGCTAGAGTCCCGCGCCGCTCATGGACCTGCTCGAGTACCAGGGCAAGCAGCTCTTCGCGCGCCACGGCGTCCCGGTTCCGAGCGGCAAACCGGCGACGACCGTCGAGGCGGCCGTGGCGGCGGCGGACGAGATCGGCTACCCGTGCGTCGTCAAGGCGCAGGTCCAGATCGGCGGGCGCGGCAAGGCGGGCGGCATCAAGGTCGCCCAGGACGCCGGCGAGGCCCGCGCGCATGCGGAGGCGATCCTCGGCATGGACATCAAGGGCCTCACCGTCCAGGAGGTATGGATCGAGGCGGCGTCCGACATCGCGGCCGAGTACTACGCCTCGATCGTCTTCGACCGCTCCGCGCGGGCGCCGCTCCTGCTGCTCTCGACCAAGGGCGGGATGGACATCGAGCAGGTCGCCGACGAGGACCCGGAGGCGATCGCGCGCCTGCACGTCGACCCGCTGCTGGGCTTCCAGGACTTCCACGCGCGCCGGCTGGCCTACGAGGCCGGCGTCGACGCCGACGTCGTGCGCCCGATCGGCGCGCTGCTGCACCGCCTCTACGCGGCGTTCGTCGCCGAGGAGGCGATGCTGGTCGAGGTCAACCCGCTCGTCGTGCTGAGCGACCGCAGCGTGAAGGCGCTCGACGCCAAGGTCACGCTCGACGACAACGCGCTCTTCCGCCACCCCGAGAACGCCGAGCTGCGCGACCCCAGCGCCGAGGATCCGCAGGAGCAGATGGCCAAGGAGCGCGGGCTCACCTACGTGAAGCTCGACGGCAACATCGGCATCCTCGGCAACGGCGCCGGGCTCGTGATGTCGACGCTCGACGTCGTCGCCCAGGCCGGTGGCCGGCCCGCGAACTTCCTCGACGCCGGCGGCGGGTCGAAGGCGGAGGCGATCACGAGCGCGGTCGAGGTGATCCTCTCCAACGCCAAGGTCAGCGCGGTCCTGTTCAACATCTTCGGCGGCATCACGCGCTGCGACGAGGTCGCCAAGGGCCTGATCGAGGCCTTCAGGCAGATCTCCCCGACGGTGCCGTTCGTCGTCCGGCTCGACGGCACGAACGACGAGGAGGGCCGCCGGCTGCTCGCCGAGGCCGACCTGCCCAACGTCCACATCGAGGCGACGATGCTCGGCGCCGCGCAGCGCGTCGTGGAGCTGGCCGCCTGATGGCCGTCCTCGTCGACCAGGCGACGCGCCTGTGCGTGTCCGGGATCACCGGCAACGAGGGCACGTTCCACACGCTCAACAACCGCGCCTACGGCACGAACGTCGTCTCCGGCGTCACGCCCGGCAAGGGCGGTCAGGACGTCGAGGGCATCCCCGTCTTCAACACGTTCCACGCCGCGGTGCAGGAGACCGGCGCCAACACGGCGATGATCTTCGTCCCGCCGCGCTTCGCCGCGGACTCGATCCTCGAGGCCCAGGACGCCGGCATCGAGCTGATCGTCGCGATCACCGAGGGCATCCCCGCGCACGACGAGCTGCGCGTCGCGACGCAGCTCGCGCGCACGCCCGGCGTGCGGCTCGTCGGCCCGAACTGCCCCGGGATCCTCTCCCCCGGCAAGGCGAACGTCGGGATCATCCCGGCGGCGTTCTTCAAGGAGGGCAACGTCGGCGTCGTGTCGCGCTCGGGGACGCTGACCTACCAGATCGGCAACGAGCTGGCCCAGCGCGGCTTCGGCAACTCGACGATCGTCGGCATCGGCGGCGACCCGGTGCCGGGCTCGAGCTTCATCGACGTCATCGCCCTGTTCGAGCAGGACCCGGAGACGGAGCTGATCGTGATGTCGGGCGAGATCGGCGGCGACGCCGAGGAGCAGGCCGCCGACTACATCGCCGCGCACGTGACGAAGCCCGTCGTCGGCTACATCGCCGGCTTCACCGCGCCGCCCGGCAAGACGATGGGCCACGCCGGCGCGATCGTCTCGGGCTCGAAGGGCACCGCCGCCGCGAAGGCGGAGGCGCTCGAGGCCAAGGGCGTGCGCGTCGGGCGCACCCCGACCGAGGTCGCGGAGATCGCGGCCTCGATCGTCGGCGCCACCGCGTAGACGGCCGATCCGGCGGCGCGCGCGGCTGCCACGGGGCCGCTGCCGCGCATGGAACGGGCGCCCCGTGCGGGGCGCCCGTGTCGTGGTGGTGCCGGCTCTCCGGTCAGTGACCGGCGAGCGGCCTGAAGCCTCGGAACTCCGGCGTGTGCTCCCACTCCTCGGCCGACTCGGTCAGCACGAGGTTGCCGATCGCGCCCAGGCCCACGAGCGCGAACGCGGACGCGATGATCAGCAGCGCGACCGAGAACGTCGCGAAGGCGACCGCGAAGGCCGCGAACCCGACCGCCACGCAGACCGCCATCGTCCAGTGCACGGCGTGCGCCCGCCACAGCCCGTAGGCGAGCACGAGGAAGCCGGCGGTCATGGCGAACGCGCCGAAGTACAGCGGGACCGCGGACCCCGCGGTGTGCGTCACGCGGTGGAACAGCGACGCCATCTGACCGCGATCCGCGCCGGCGGCGACCATCTGCCACACGGCGAAGCTGAGCGCTGTCGAGCCGATCGCGCAGGCCGTGCCGATCACGGCCAGCGCGCCGCCGATGTGGCCGCTCAGCACCTGGCGCTCGCGCAGCAGGTGCATCAGACCGAGGATCGCCGGGATCAGGACGATCAGCCCGACGAACGCGAGCAGGTTGGAGATGTACCAGCGATCCACGTTCGCGGCGACGATGCCGAGCTGGTCGCGCTCGCTCGAGTCAAGCCGCGGAGACACGATCGACGCGGCCAGCAGGAGCACCGGGGCGCCGATCATCGCCAGGCCCGCGACCGTCTTGCGGAAGCGGTACGAGGCCGGTACGTCAGTCATCGAGACCCTCCTTTGGTGGGTGCCGACAGGTGGAACGACCGAGATACACCGCCATGTGGCGATCGTTACGAGCCATGCTTCAGGGGACCGCCGCCCGCCACGGCCACCGCGCCGTGCGCCAGGGTCGACCTTCTAGTCTCCTGACGCCCCACGAAAGCGCCCACCGCCGAAAGGCGAGCTCCAACGCCCATGCGTCGTTCGTCCACTCGCACGGGGACGGACCGGACCTGGCTGCTCGGGGTCCTCGCCGTTGCCGTCGTGCTGTCGCTGCTCGCGTCGCACTGGACATTCGACATGTGGAGGTGGC
>DAIOGP010000110.1:0-5729 GCA_036745135.1 Solirubrobacteraceae bacterium | reverse complement strand
CGCGACCTCCCGCGCGACGGCTGGGCCGTGCGGGGACGCATCGGCCTGCTCGGCCACGATCCGCTCCTCTACCGCGACCTCACCGCGCGCGAGAACCTTCGCTTCCACGCCCAGCTGCACCGCGTCGGGGGCGACCGCGTCGATGCGCTGCTCGACGCGGTCGGCATGGCGGCGCGCGCCGACGAGCCGGTGCGGACGCTCTCGCGCGGGATGGTGCAGCGCGTCGCGGTGTGCCGCGCGGTGCTGCACGACCCCGAGCTGCTGCTGCTCGACGAGCCGGGCTCGCACCTCGATCCGGCAGCCGCGGCGCTCGTCGAGCCGCTGATCGGCCGGGCGTCGGGCCGCACGCGCGTGGTCGTGCGCCACGACCCGGCCGGCGCGCTCGCCGAGGCCGACCTGGTGCTCGGCCTGCGCGGCGGGCGCGTCGTGCTCACGGCGGCGGGCGGCCGCCTCGACCCCGCGGCGCTCGCCGCCCTCTACGGATGAGCACGGTCGGCGCCCTGCTCGCGAAGGACCTGCGCGCCGAGCTGCGCGCGAAGCAGTCGCTGCCCGCGATGGCGTTGTTCGCGATCGCGACCTTCGTCGTCTTCCACTTCGGGCTCGATCGCGCCCGGCTCGACGGGGATCTCGCCGCCGGCGTGCTGTGGGTCACCCTGCTGCTGGCGGCGCTGCTGGGGATCAACCGCCTGTTCGTGGCCGAGCTCGAGGAGGGCGGCTTCGACGGCTTCCTGCTCGCGCCGGTCGATCGCACGGCGATGCTCGTCGCGAAGGCGACGGCGCTGTTCCTCTACCTCGCGGGGCTCGAGCTGGTCGCCGTGCCGGCGTTCGCGCTGCTGCTCGACCCCGGGCTCGGCCGGGCGCTGCCCGAGCTGCTCTGGCTGCTCCTGCTGGCCGACGTGGGGATCGCCGTCGTCGGCACGCTCGTCGCCGCGCTGACCGTCCAGGGGCGCGCGCGCGAGCTGCTCGTGCCCCTGCTCGCGCTACCGCTGCTGCTGCCGCTGCTGATCGCAGCGGCGCGCGGGACCGCCCCCCTGCTCGAGGCGGGGGGCGGCTCGCTGCCGCTGCGCTGGCCGGCCGTGCTCGGGCTCTACGATATGGTCTTCGGGCTGCTTTCCTACGCGGTCTTCGACTTCCTCCTGGAGGATTGACTCCGATGTACGGCAAGGGCCTGCGCGGCCTTTCGATCGCCACCGTGCTGACCCTGGTCGGGGCGTTCGCGCTCGTCTTCTTCTACGCCCCGACGGATGCCGACCAGGGCGTGATCCAGAAGATCTTCTACGTGCACGTGCCGATGGCGATCGTGGCGCTGTGCGGTTTCGTGTTCGCCGCCGCGATGGCGATCCAGCACCTGCGGACCGGCGAGCGCCGGTACGACCTGCGCGCCTACGTCGCGATCCACCTGTCGCTGATCCTCGGCATCGGGACGCTGATCTCGGGCTCGATCTGGGCCAAGGCGTCGTGGGGCCACTGGTGGGTGTGGGACGAGCCGACGCTCGTCTCGTTCCTGATCGTCGTGCTGCTGTACGCGTGCTACCAGCCGCTGCGGTTCGCGATCGAGGACCCCGAGAAGCAGGCCCGCTACGCCTCGGTCTTCGCGATCACCGCGGGGGCGTTCGTGCCGCTCAACTTCCTCGCCGTCCGACTCGCGCAGGCGTACACACACCCGCGCGTGCTCGGCACGACCGGCGGCAGCATGCCGGGGTCGATGCGGCTCACCTTCCTCGTGTCCGTGGTCGGGATGGCGCTGCTGTTCGCGACGCTCTGGAAGTACGAGCTCGCGTCCAAGCACACCGCGCAGCAGCTGCGCGCGCTGCGCGCGAGGCTGACCGGCGACGCGGCGGCGCCGACCGTGCGCAGCGGCCAGCCGGCGCTCCCCGCCGAGTCGACCGTCTGATGGCGCTGTTCGCCGTCGCGCACGCCGGCCGCTACGTCGCCGCCGCCTACCTGGTCTTCCTCGCGCTCGTGCTGATCTACGTCGCGATCATGGCCTCGAAGCTCGGGCGCATCGAACGCGAGCTGGGCGAGCTCGTCGAGCTGAGCCGGCGGTCCTCGGCGACGCCGGCGGACGCACACACGCGCGAGGGGCAGCCGGTCGCATGAGCGAGCTGCTCGCCGTCGGCATCTCGCACAAGACGGCGCCCGTCGCGCTGCGCGAGCGCCTCGCGTTGCCCGGCGCTCGCGCGAGCGAGTTCCTGCGCGAGCTCGTGGCCGATCACGACGTCCACGAGGCCGTGGCGATCTCGACCTGCAACCGCACCGAGGTCTACCTCGTCGTCGGCGATCCGGTCGCGGCCGAGAGCGCCGTCCTGGGGATGCTCGCCCGCCGCGCCAACATCCGGCCCACGGAGCTGATCGACTCGATCTACGCGCTGCGCAACTGCGACGTGGCCCGTCACCTGTTCCGCGTGACGGCCGGCCTCGAGTCGATGATCGTCGGCGAGGCCGAGGTGCAGGGCCAGGTCAAGCAGGCCTACGAGCTGGCGCTCGCGGAGCGCACCAGCGGCCCGCTGCTCAACCGCCTGTTCCGCGAGGCGCTCGCCGCGGGGAAGCGGGTCCGCTCGGAGACGGCGATCGGCGAGCTGCGCGTCAGCGTGGCGAGCGTCGCCGTCAAGGCCGCGCGCGACACGCTCGGCGACCTCTCGGCGCGGCACGTGCTGATCCTGGGCGCCGGTGAGACCGCCGAGCTGACGGCGCGCGCGCTCGCCGAGGAGGGCGTTCGCACGCTGTTCGTCGCCAACCGCCACCGCGCCCGGGCACTCGGGCTCGCGCGCCGCTTCGGCGGTGGCACGGCGCAGCTCGAGCAGCTCCCGGACGAGCTCGAGCGCGCCGACATCATGGTGGCCTCGACCGCCTCGCCGCACACGATCCTCGGCGCCGAGGAGCTCGCGCTCGTCATGGCGGCCCGCAAGGGGCGCCCGCTGCTGCTGATCGACATCGCCGTGCCGCGCGACATCGAGGCGGCCTGCGGCGAGATCCCGGGCGTCACGTTGCTCGACATCGACGACCTGCAGCGCGTGACCGCGCGCAACCGCTCGGTCCGCCAGGGCGAGGCGCGCCGCGCCGAGGCGATCATCGAGAGCGAGATCGAGCGCTTCGCCGACTGGCTCGGCGAGCTCGAGGCGCTGCCGACCGTCGCGGCGCTGCGCGAACACGGCACCGCCGTCGCGCGGCGCGTGCTCGAGGAGAACGCCGGGCGCTGGGAGTCGGCGTCCGACGGCGACCTCGAGCGCATCGATCGGCTGGCGCACGCGATCGTGACGCGGCTGCTGCACGAGCCCACGCGGCGCATGCGCGCCGCGACCGACGCGCGCCGCCACGCGCGCATGCAGGCCGTGCGCGAGCTGTTCGGACTCGAGGACGCGGCACCCGACCTCGCGGGCGAGCGCCCGGCGGCCGAGGTCCACGAGCTGCCGCGCCGCGGGCAGCGCCGCCGGGTGTGAGCCTGCGCATCGGGACGCGCGCGAGCGCGCTCGCGGTCGCCCAGACGCGCACCGTGGCCGCGCTGCTTCCGGAGGCCGAGATCGTGACGATCACGACGGCCGGCGACGCGGGCGCGGGCGCGCAGGACAAGTCGCGCTGGGTCGCCGAGCTCGAGCGGGCGCTGCTCGACGGGACGATCGACCTCGCGGTCCACTCGGCCAAGGACGTCCCCGGCGAGCTCCCGGTGGGGCTCGCGATCGTCGCCGTGCCGCCGCGCGGCGACGCCCGCGACGCCCTCTGCGGCGCCATGTCGCTCGACGAGCTCGCGCCCGGGGCGCGCGTCGGCACGAGCAGCCTGCGCCGCGCCGCGCAGCTGCGGGCCGCGCGGGAGGACCTCGCGGTCGTGCCGCTGCGCGGCAACGTCGACACGCGCCTGCGCAAGCTCGTCGACGGCGAGTGCGACGCCGCGGTGCTCGCGCTCGCCGGGCTCGAGCGCCTCGGCCGCGGCGACGCCGCCGGCGCCGCGCTCCCGGCCTCGACGTTCGTGCCCGCGCCCGGGCAGGGCGCGCTCGCGCTCGCGGCGCGCAGCGCCGACGCCGAGGCGCTGGCCGCGCTGGCGGCGCTCGACGATCCCGCGACCCACGCGTGCGTGCGTGCCGAGCGCGCGCTCGTCGTCGCGCTCGACGCCACGTGCCATACGCCCGTCGGCGCCCATGCGACGCTCACGGGGGGCGCGCTCGAGCTCACCGGCTTCGTCGGCGTCCCCGATGGATCCGCCTGGGCGCGCGACGCGCTGGTCGGGCCGGCGGGTGCGCCCGAGGAGCTCGGCCGCGCGGTCGCCGCGCGGCTGCTCGCCGCCGGCGCGGGCGAGCTCCTGCGCGCGGCGGAGGCGCTGGCGGCCGCATGAGCGCGGACGCGCTCGAGCCGGGCCGCGTCCACCTCGTGGGCGCCGGGCCGGGCGATCCCGGCCTGATGACGGCGCGTGCGCTCGCGCTGATCGCGCGCGCCGACGCGATCCTCTACGACCGCCTGATCCCCACCGACGCGCTCGTCGGCGCACGCGTCGACGCCGAGCTCGTCTACGTCGGCAAGGAGGGCGGCGGACCGTCGATGCCCCAGGCCGAGATCGAGCGCCTGCTGATCGCGCACGCGCGCGCCGGGCGCACCGTCGTGCGGCTCAAGGGCGGGGACCCGTTCGTGTTCGGGCGCGGCGGCGAGGAGGCGCTGGCGCTGCGCGCGGCCGGCATCCCGTTCGAGGTCGTGCCGGGCGTGACCGCGGGCGTCGCCGCGCCGGCCTACGCCGGCATTCCCGTCACGCACCGGGAGCACGCCAGCGCGGTCGCGCTCGTGACCGGTCACGAGGATCCCTCGAAGCCGGAGTCGGCGCTCGACTGGTCAGCCCTCGCCGCCTTCCCCGGCACGCTCGTGCTGTACATGGGCGTCGCGCGCCTGGGGGCGATCGCCGCGGCGCTGATCGCCAACGGACGCGACCCCGACGAGCCCGCGGCCGTGATCGAGCGCGGCACGCTGCCGGGGCAGCGCACGGTCGTCGCGCCGCTCGCGCAGCTCGCCGCCCGCGTCGCCGAGGCCGGCCTCGGCGCGCCGGCGATCACGCTCGTGGGGCCGGTCGCGGGCCTGCGCGAAGAGCTGCGCTGGTTCGAGGATCGGCCGCTCGCCGGGCGGCGCGTCGCGGTGACCCGGGCGCGCGCCCAGGCGTCCGAGCTCGCGGCGCGGCTGCGCGAGCTCGGCGCCGAGGTCCTCGAGACGCCGGCCATCCGGATCGTCGGGCTGCCCGGCGAGGTCCCTGACCTCTCGCGCTACGACCTCGTCTGCCTCACGAGCCCGAACGGCGTCCGCTTCCTGTTCGACCGCCTGCGCGCCGCGGGTCGCGATGCGCGCGCGCTCGCCGGCGCCACGGTCGCCGCGATCGGCCCGGGCACCGCGCGCGCGCTGGCCGACCACGGCATCGCCGCCGACGTCGTGCCCGAGCAGTTCGTCGCCGAGGCGCTCGTCGCCGCGCTCGTCGACACGCCGGTGACGCGCGCGATGATCGCGCGCGCGCAGGACGCGCGCGATGTGCTCCCCGACGCGCTGCGAGCCCGCGGCGCCGAGGTCGACGTGCTCGCGCTCTACGAGACGATCGCCGAGCCGCTCGACGACGCGGCCCGCGGCGCCGCCGCCAGCGCCGACTACGTGACGTTCACCTCGTCCTCGACCGTGCGCTTCTTCCTCACGGCTCTCGGCGGCCCCGACGGGCTCGCCCCGGCCGCCCGGATCGTCTCGATCGGCCCGGTCACGAGCACGACGCT
>DAIOGP010000109.1:2173-5731 GCA_036745135.1 Solirubrobacteraceae bacterium | reverse complement strand
GACGCGACCGCGAGGCGCCCGTCCATGTGCTCGGCCAGCTCGCGCGCGATCGCGAGCCCGAGGCCGGAGCCACGCAGGTCGTCGGAGGTGTAGAAGGGCTCGAACACGCGCGCGAGGTCGGCTCGCTTGATGCCCGGTCCGGCGTCGCGCACCGCGAGGCGCATCGTGCCGTTCTCGCGCATCGCGCTCACCTCGACCTCGGTGCCCGGCGGCGTGTGCGTCAACGCGTTGTCGACGAGGATGCGGATGATCTGGGCCACGCGCTCGGGGTCGCACGCCGCCTCGAGGTCCGCGCCCGGCACGCGCACGTCGAGCCGCGAGGCGTGCTGGGCCACGGCGGGCGCGAACTCCGCCGCCACGCGCCGCGTGAGGTCGCCGAGGTCGGTGGGCTCGGGTCGCAGCTCGAGCGACCCCGCCTCGAGGCGCGAGAGGTCGAGCAGCTCGCTCGCGAGCGTCGTCAGGCGGCCGATCTGCCCGCGCACGTGGGCGAGGAACTCCTGCCGCGTCGCCTCGTCGAGCTCGTCGTCCTCGAGCAGCTCGATGAAGCCGCCAAGCTGGAAGATGGGGGTGCGCAGCTCGTGCGAGGCGATCGCGATGAAGCGCTTGCGCGCGCTGTCGAGCTGCGCGAGCTGGCGCTGCATGTCGTTGAACGCGATCGCGAGCTGCCCGAGCTCGTCGGCGGAGTCGACGCGGATCGACTCCGAGAAGTCGCCCGCCGCGACCTTGCGCGCCGCCCGCTCGAGCCGCTTGACGCGGCGCGCAACGGCGCTCGCGACCAGGTAGCCGGCGAGCACGGCGACGAGCAGCGCGATCGCTCCCGCGACGAGGATCCGCCGCCGCACGACCGCGACGTTGCTCTGCACGTCGCTCAGCGACGCCGACAGGACGACGACGTGCGTCAGCGTCCGGTCGACGCGGATCGGCACGGCCGCCTCGCCCTGGGGGCCCGTCGACGAGGACTCCCAGCTCGTCGCCGGCTTGCCGCTCCGCAGCGTCTGCTCCGCCGCCGGAAACTCGAGGTCCGAGACGAGGATGTCGGCCGTCGAGTCCGCGCGCGGGCTGATCGACCGGCCGTCGGGGGCCACGAGGAACAAGGTCACCCGCGCGTTGGCGGTGTCGCCGGCCTGCTTGACCACGCGGTTGAGCTGGCGCTTGCCGAGGCCGGCGACGAGCGCCTGCTGGATCTGCGGCGAGTACTGACGCGCGGCGATCGCGAGGTTGTGCAGCTTCTCGTCGCGCAGGCGCGACTCGAGCTGGGGTACGACGTAGAACCAGATCGTCGCGAGCGCGGCGAGCACGATGCCCAGGAACAGCAGCGCAAGCCGGTTCTTGATCGAGCGCATCGAGCCCCGAACGCTCAGCCGTCGCCGTGACGGTCGTCGTCGGCGTCGCGGAAGCGGTAGCCGACGCCGCGCACCGTGAAGATGTACTCGGGGTGCTTGGCGTCGCGCTCGAGCTTCTCGCGCAGGTGGCGGATGTGGACGTCGATCGTGCGCGGGTCGCGGTAGGCCGAGTCGCCCCAGACGCGCGTCAGCAGCATGTCGCGCGTGAACACGCGCCCCGGCTTGCGCGCGAGGGCGCTGAGGATCTCGAACTCGACGTAGGTCGTCGGCACGTCGCGCCCGCCGACCCGGATGCTGCGCCGCGGGAAGTCGATGCGCAGCTCGTGCACGTCGAGCGGCGCATCCTCCGCCGAGAGGTCGTCCGCGCGGCTCATGTCCGCGCGGCGCAGCGCCGCCTTGACGCGGCTGCGGAACTCGCGCATCGAGAACGGCTTGGTGATGTAGTCGTCCGCGCCGAGCTCGAGGCCGAGCACCTTGTCGATCTCCTCGGCCTTGGCCGTCAGCATGATGATCGGCACCGAGCTGCGCTGGCGCAGCCGCCGGCAGACCTCGAGCCCGTCGAGCTTCGGCAGCATCACGTCGAGCACGACGAGGTCGAACGGCTGCTCGGAGAAGCGCTGGAGCGCCTCGCGGCCGTCGCCGGCGAGCACGACCTCGTATCCGTCTCGTTGCAGGGGAAAGGTGAGGAGCGTCCGATTCGGGAGCTCGTCGTCTACGAGGAGGATGCGGGCGCTGCGTTCGACCATGTCGCCCGATGTAACTGTAGAGAAGGGCCCTCGTGGCCCCGCGTCGTGCGGGGCTTCGCGCACGGACGCCTGCAGCGGACCCATTAGCCTGCTGCTGCGATGCTCGATCCGCGCGTCTACCGCGCCGCGTTCCTGCCTGCGCTGCTCGCGTTGATCGTCGCCGCTTTCTCGCTGCGCGAGCGCCCGCGGCCGCTCGTCACGGCGCTCGCCACGACGGCGTTCGACGGCCGCGTCGCCGCGGCCGATCTGCGCGCGCTGGCCGCACGCTTCCCGAGTCGCCGCCCGGGAAGCGCCGGCGACGCCGGACTGGCCCGGGTGGTCGAGCGCCGCTTCGTGGGCGCGGGCTTCACGACCGCAGTGCGCCGCTTCGCCGGCGAGACGATCGACGGCGAGCGCCGGCTCGAGACGGTCGTCGGCGTGCGCACCGGCCTCTCGGGCCGTCGCATCGTCGTCCTCGCCCATCGCGACGCGCGCGCCGGCCCGGCCCGGGCCGAGCTGTCCGGGACCGCCGCGCTGCTCGAGCTCGCGCGGATCTTCGAGGGCCGCAAGCTGTCCAAGACGCTCGTGCTGGTCTCGACCAGCGGCGGGAGCGGGGGCTCCGCGGGCGCCGCGGACTTCGCGACGCACGCCGGGGGCCCGGTCGACGCGGTGCTGGTGCTCGGCGACGTGGCCGGCCGGGCCGAGCGACCGCCGTTCGTCGTCCCTTGGTCGAGCGCGGACGCGATCGCCCCGCCGCAGCTGCGCCGGACGGTCGAGCGCGCCCTGCGGACCGAGCTCGGCCGGGACCCGGGCGCGGCGACGGGCGCCGCGCAGATCGCGCGGCTGGCATTCCCGCTGACCCTCGGGGAGCAGGGACCACTCGGGGCCCACGGGCTGCCGGCGGTGCTCGTGCAGCTGAGCGGCGAACGCGGTCCGGGCCGTGAGGAGCCGACCGACCCGCTGCGCCTGCAGGCCGCCGGACGCGCCGTCCTGCGCAGCGTGACCGCGCTCGACGCCGCGCCGGCCCTGCGGGACCGTCCGCGGGCCGACGTCGTCGTGCGCCGCAAGCTGCTGCCGCGCTGGGCAGCGTCGCTGCTCGTCGGCGCGCTGCTGCTCCCCGTTGCCGCGGCAACGCTCGACGCGCTCGCGCGTGCGCGCCGACGGCGCGAGCCCGTCGGCGTATGGCTGCGCTGGCTGCTCGCCGGCGCCTCGGTCCCGCTGCTCGGCGCGCTGTTCGCGATCGCCTTGCGGACGACGGGCCTGCTGCCGGCGAGCCCGCGCGGGCCGGTCGTCCCGACGGCGATGCCGCTCGACGGCGCCGCCGTCACGGCGCTCGTCGGCGTCGCGCTCGTCCTCGCCCTCGGCTGGATCGGACTGCGACCGCTGCTGCTGCGTCGTCTCGCCGTTCGCGGCGATCTCGCGGCGCCCGGCGCCGCGGTGGCCACCGCCGTCGCGCTGTGCGGCACGTGCGCCGCCGTGTGGCTCGCCAA
>DAIOGP010000109.1:0-2073 GCA_036745135.1 Solirubrobacteraceae bacterium | reverse complement strand
ACGCTCCGGGGCCCGCGCTCCTACGCCGGTCCGGGCTCGCTCGGCGGCACCGACTCGGCGTTGCGCCGCTGAGCCCGGGGCGCGCGCCCAGCGAGTCCGGAGCGTCGCGCCGCTTGCCATACTCGGCCCATGCGCCGCGCCCTCCGGGGGCTCTCCACCGTGATGATCGTGGCCGGGGCGCTGCTGCTCGCGGACGCCGGTCTGACGCTCGCGTGGCAGGAGCCGCTGTCCGCCGTCTACGCGAAGCTCAACCAGGACAAGCTCGCCGGGCAGCTGCGCGAGCTCGAACGCGCCGTGCCCTCGCCGGTCGAGCTGCGCGCGCTCGCCGAGCTGCGCGCCCCGAGCCGGCGGTTCGCCTTCCTCGCCCGGTCGCTGCGGCGCAAGGTCGAGGTCGGCGACGCGATCGGCCGCGTGAAGCTGCCGAGCATCGGCGTCGACTGGTTGATGGTGCAGGGGACGACCACCGGCAGCCTGCGCAAGGGCCCGGGCCACTACCCCGACACACCGCTGCCCGGACAGCGCGGCACGGTCGCCGTCGCCGGGCATCGCACGACCTACCTCGCGCCGTTCCGGCGGCTCGACGACGTGCGTCGCGGCGACCCCGCGATCCTCGACCTGCCCTACGGACGCTTCACCTACCGGGTGACCGGCACGAAGATCGTCCCCGCCGACGCGGTCTGGGTCACGCGCAGCGTCGGCTACGACCAGGTCGTGCTGACGGCCTGCCATCCGCTCTACAGCGCCTCGCAGCGGATCGTCGTCTTCGCGCGCCTGGTTCGCGCGGAGCCGCTGGGCCAGGCGCTCGCCGCCGGCTGACCTTCGTCCACCGGCCGACCGGTCGCTCAGCCGGCCGGCGGCGCGACCCGATAACGAGGGCAGGACGGCGGCGAGAGGATGGAGCCTCATGACGACGGTCGAGCAGCTCAGGGAGCTCGTGCTCCACGCGACGTACGAGGTCGACCCCGACGCGGTCGCCGCGTCGATTCTGCGGGTCGCGGCGCCGAGCGCGGACCGTTGCGTCGACGCGCCCGCGTGTGAGCTGCGCTCCGCGCTCGCGCAGCTCGGCCGCCGCGACCGCAGCGCCGGCCGGCGTCCCGGCACCGGTCAGGCGAAGTGGTCGAACCCGGTCAGCCCGTCGGCGCCCGCGCCGATGAAGCGCGCGCCCGGGAGGCCGCCGCGGACGCATCCGATCCAGCTCAGGTCGACCGCAGCCTCCGCCTCCGCCCGGCGCGCCGGCGGCAGGCAGACGCACAGCTCGTAGTCCTCGCCCGCCGTGGCGGCGAACCGGCCGGCCTCGACGCCGAGCTGCGCCGCGACCTCCGCGACGCCGGAGGCGAGCGGGAGCTCGGCCAGATCGATCTCGAGCAGCACGCCGCTCGCGCGGCCGACATGCCGCGCGTCGGTCGCGAGCCCGTCGGAGAGGTCGATCAGCGCGCGGGCGCCGAGCGCCGCGAGCGCGCGGCCCGCGGCCATGCGCGGCTCGGGCCGCAGGTAGCGCGCGACCAGCTCCGCCGGCCCCTCCGCCCGGCCCTCGAGCACCGCGAGGCCCGCGCCCGAGGCGCCCAGCGTCCCGGTCACGCCGACGAGGTCCCCGTCCCGGGCGCCGTCGCGCCCGACGAGCGCCGCGCGCTCGTCGGCCCACCCGACCACCGTGACGGCGACGGTGAGCACCGGTGCGCGCGTGAGGTCGCCCCCGGCGATCGTCACGCCGCAGCGCGCCGCGAGGGCCTCGGCGCCGCGGTGCAACGCGAGCACGTCGGCGTCGGCGAAGCCGGGCGGAACGCCGACCGCGAGGTAGGCCTCGCCCGGCTCGGCGCCCATCGCGGCCAGGTCGGAGAGGGCGCCCGCGAGCGCCCGGTGCCCGACGTCCTCCGGGCTCGCCGGGCCGATTCGGAAGTGCACGCCGTCGACCATCATGTCGGTGGAGGTCGCCATCCATGCGCGCGCGCGAACGACGGCCGCGTCGTCCCCGATCCAGCGCTCCACCCGATCGTCGCGCCTGGCCAGCAGCGCCGCGATCGCCTCGATCAGCTCGGTCTCACGCATGCGCGGGCACATGCGCCGCGCCGGCGA
>DAIOGP010000108.1:2135-5862 GCA_036745135.1 Solirubrobacteraceae bacterium | reverse complement strand
ACAGCGGGCGCCTGCTGCTGCGGATGCCGCAATCGCTGCACGCCGAGCTCGCGGCGGCCGCTGAGCGCGACGAGGTCAGCCTCAACCAGTTCATCACGGGCGCGCTGGCGAGCGCCGTCGGCTGGCGGCGCGAGACGCCGTCCACATCAGCGGGGCAGGCCGCGCCGCCCGCCCTTGCCCCCGCCGAGCAGGCGAGCGGCGAGCCGATCGCGGCCGAGCGATCGCCCGCGATCGCCGCGGCGACTCCGCTAACGGAGCCGGTGCCCGACGGGCGCCGGGCGCGTCAACAGCAGGTCGCGCCGGCATCGCGCTTCGTGCCGGTCGCCCTCGCCGCGAACTTCCTCGTCGTCGCGCTCGCCGGGGCCGCGGCGGTCGGGCTCCTGATCGTGGCCTGGAAGTAGCGCCCGCCGACTCGCGATCAGCCGAGCGCCGCGCGGAAGCCCGTGCGCCAGCTCGGGTGCGCCGGCGTCCAGCCGAGCTCGCGCATGGCCTTGGCGTTCGTGGCCCCGCGGAGGTGGTTGAGCTGGTAGACGGCGACGGAACCGGCGACGACGCGGGCGACGAGCTCGGGCACGCGCCGCGGTGGCGGCGCCCCGATCGCCGCGGCGTAGGCGGGCAGCCACGCGCTTACGGCGGCCGGCTCGTCGTCGACGACGTTGTAGACGCCGGGCGCCCCGCGGCCGAGCGCGAGCGCCGTGGCATCCGCGGCGTCCTCGACGTGGACGAACGAGTACGTCCCCGTGCCGGCGCCGACGATCGGGAAGCGCCGGCGGCGGACCTGCGCGGCGATCGACCCGTCCGCGGCGTAGGCGGTTCCGGGGCCGTAGAAGTACCCGTAGCGAAGCACGAGGCCGTCAATCCCGGGCGTCTGCCGAACGATGCGCTCGAGCTCGGCGACCGCCTCGATCGACGGCGCCAGGGTTGGCGGCGCGTCGAGGTACAGCGGGTCCTCCTCGGACTTGACCGGACCGCCGGCGGGCGCGTACATGAACGCGACGCTCTGCGCCACGAACCGCCGCGTGCCCGCAGCGAGCGCCGCGTCGACGAGGTTGCGCGTGCCTTCGCGTCGCAGGCGGTCGGTCGCCGCGAGCTGCCGGCCGAGGCGACGCGGCTCGATCGCGGCCGGGAGCGCCGTGAGCTGGTGGATGATCGCGTCGGGAGCGACGCCGGCGACCGCGCTCATGACGGCGTCCGGATCGAGCGCATCGCACACGAGCGGCTGGGCGCCGAGCGCCCCGATCGCGTCCGCGCCCTTCGGTGAGCGGCTCATGCCGATCACCGTGTGGCCGTCGCGCAGCAGCCGCGGCAGCAGTGGTCGCCCGATCGCGCCCGAAGCGCCGGCCACGAGGACCCTCATTGTCGAGGCTCCTGCGCGCCGGCAAACGGGCGGCGAAGCGCCACGGCCGGTTCGATGCCGGCGGGCGCGGCAGGGGCATGCGGGACGACGGTCTCGGACACGGGGTTCACTCCTGCGTCGACGGGGCGGGACGAGCCTACCCACTGCCAGAATCCGCGCCTGGGACGAGCGTCGACGGCCTGGTCCGGCGCGCGCACCGCCGACCGCTGCCACGATCCGCCCCCACATGCCGACCGCCGACCGCACCCGGACCGCCGCGCTCGTGCTGGCCGTGGGGCTCGTGCTCGCCGACTCCTCGATCGTCACCCTGGCGCTGCCCGACGTGCTGCGGCAGTTCGACGCCCGGGTGGGAGGCGTCGCATGGGTCCTGATCGGCTTCAACCTCGCCCTCGCGCTTGCCGCGGTGCCCGCGGCCAGGCTCACCGATCGCCTCGGAGCCGCCCGCCTCTACGGCGCGGGGCTGGCGGTGTTCGCGGCGGCCTCGCTCGCCTGCGCGCTCGCCCCGTCGCTCGGCGCGCTGATCGCCGCGCGCTGCGCCCAGGGCGTGGGCGGCGCGGCTGCGGTCTGCGCCGCGCTCGAGCTGCTCGCCCCGGCGGTCGGCACGCGCCAGCGCGCGCTCGGCCTGTGGGTCGGGGCCGGCGTGGTCGGGACGGCGATCGGCCCCGCGCTCGGCGGCGCGCTGACCGAGACGCTGTCGTGGCAGTCGATCTTCGTCGCCCAGGTTCCGCTCGCGCTCGTGGCGCTCGCGGCCGGCCCGCAACGCGAGCGTGGGCTCGCGACCCTCCCGCTGCAGCCCGTGCACCCGCCGCACGTCGCGGCCAACGCGGCGCTCGGGCTGCTGTCGGCCGCGCTGACCGCGGCGCTGTTCCTGCTCGTCCTGCTGATCATCGAGGGCTGGCGCCACTCGCCGGCGATCGCGGCCGCGACGGTGTCGCTGATGCCCGTCGCCGCGCTCGCGGCCGGGCGCCTCGGCCGGCGGCTCGCCGCGCTCGCCCGCGCGCTGGCGGGGACGATCCTGATCGGCGGCGGCCTCGCGGCGCTGAGCCTGCTCCCGGGCGCCGGGCCGGCGTGGACGCTCGCGCCGCAGGTGCTGATCGGGCTCGGGCTCGGGCTCGCGCTCTCGGCGCTCACCGACGTCGCGCTGCGCGAGCGCACGCCCGAGGCGCTGCACGGCGCGTGGACGATCGGCGCGCGGCACATCGGCGTCGTCGTCGGCCTCCTGCTGCTGACGCCGATCTTCACGGCCGACCTGCAGCGCGAGCAGCGTCGCGCCGAGCAGGCCGGGGTCGCCGTGCTGCTCGACGCGCCGATCCCGCCGCTCGCCAAGCTCGACCTCGCCGGCGCGCTCGCGGACCGGTTGCGCGCCGCCGGCGACCGGATCCCGGAGCTCGGCCCGGCGTTCGCCGGGGCGCCCGCGAGCCTGCGGCGCGCGCCCGCGTTCCGGCGGCTGCAGACGAGCCTCGAGGACCAGCTCGATCGTGCCGGCACGGACGCGTTCAGCCGCTCGTTCATGGCGGCCGCGATCCTGGCGCTGCTCGCGCTCGTGCCGATCGCCGGCGAGCACCGGCGCCTGGAGCTGGCGTGAGGAGCGGACCCGCCGCCGCCCTCGCGGCCGTCGCCGCGACCGGGCTCGTGTGGGCCTACGTGCTCCTCGGTGGCGGGGACTACGAGCCGAGCCGCGTCGCCGACCCGTGCCGACCGCGCCCGTTCAGGGTCACGCAGGCGATCGGCGGCCTCACCGAGCGCCTCGCGCTCTCCGCGCTCGACGGCGCCGCGTGCGATCTCCGGGTCTCGCGCGAGCAGCTCGTCCTCGCGCTCGGCGACCGCCGCCTGCCCGGTGACCCGTCGCCGACGCGACGCGACGCCGCGCTGCGCAGCGGCCTGCGGCGGGCGCTCGACGAGGCCCAGCGCGCCGGTCGCATCGGCGGCATCGCCGCGTTCGTGCTGCGCCAGGCGATCGAGGCGGCGCCCGTGGGAGCCCTGTTCGACCAGTTTCTCGGCGCCACCTGAGGCCACGCGCCCCGACGAACCGGAATGCGGGGACGCACGGAGCGGGTTCCGCAGTCCACCCCACTGTTCGACGCCCCGCCGGTGCCGTAGCGTGCCGGTCGTGACCTGACCGCGCACGCCCGAGGTCTCCCCTCCCCCAAGCGCGCGCACTGATGACCGACGCAGGATGGTCGGTGCTGGTCAGGTCACGTTGGCATGGACGACACCAGCCGCGCCGTCGGCGCCGCCTCCGCGGCGCCGGCGGCGCCGGCCTGGATCCCCTCGCCCTGCCCGCTCAGATCTCCTCGGGCTCCATCTTGATCGCCCCGCACGGGCACTCGACGACGCAGATCCCACAGCCCTTGCAGTAGTCGAGGTCGA
>DAIOGP010000108.1:0-2035 GCA_036745135.1 Solirubrobacteraceae bacterium | reverse complement strand
CCGCACGGGCACTCGACGACGCAGATCCCACAGCCCTTGCAGTAGTCGAGGTCGAACGCGTAGCGCTCACCGGGGCCGAGCTTGTTGACCGCGTTGTCCGGGCACACGCCGTAGCAGTTGTCGCACTCGAAGCAGTTCCCGCACGACATGCAGCGCCGCGCCTCGAACAGCGCGTTGGACTCGTCCAGGCCGCCGACCACCTCGTCGAACGTCGACTGGCGGCGGATCACGCCCAGCTGCGGCGCGACGGTCTTGGGCGCGTCCGCGTAGTACCAGGTGTTGAGCAGGTCGAAGGCAGCGAGCTCGTGCTTGGATGCCGGGACGTACGCCGCTCCGCGCAGCCAGCCGTCGATGTGGCGCGCCGCCTGCTTGCCATGGCCGACGCCGACGGTCACCGTGCGCTCGGCGGGCACCATGTCGCCGCCGGCGAAGATCCCCGGGCAGCCGGTCATCATGTTCAGGCCGACCTGGACGACCCCGTCGTCGATCTCGAGGCCGGGCACGCCGTCGAGCAGCGAGAGGTCCGCCTCCTGGCCGAGCGCGAGCACGAGCGAGTCCGCCTCGAGCTCCTCCAGCTCGCCCGTCGGCTGCGGAAAGCCGGTCTCGTCGAGGGCCATCTTCTCCAGCACCAGCTTGCCCGCGTCGGCGTGCTTGATCGTCGAGAGCCACTTCATCGCGACGCCCTCCTCGAGCGCCTCCTCGACCTCGAAGTCGTGCGCCGGCATCCGGTCGCGCGTGCGGCGGTAGACGACGATCGCGTCGGTCGCGCCGAGCCGCTTCGCGGTGCGCGCGACGTCCATCGCGGTGTTGCCGCCGCCGTAGACGACGACGCGGCGGCCGAGCAGCGGCTGCTCCTCGCCCTCCATGCTGCGCAGCACGGAGACCGCGTCGAGGATGTGCGCCGCCTCGCCGGCGGGGATGTAGGCGCGCTTGCCGATGTGGGCGCCGACCGCGAGGAACGCCGCGTCGAAGCCGCCCTCGCGCAGCGTCGCGGCGATGTCCGTGACCTTGGTGTTCAGCTCGAGCGTCACGCCCAGATCGAGGATCCGCTGGACCTCGGCGTCGAGCACGTCGCGCGGGAGGCGGTACTTGGGGATGCCGAAGCGCATCATGCCGCCGGTCAGCGGGCCGGCCTCGTGGATCGTGACCGCGTGGCCGAGGCGAGTGAGGTGGTAGGCAGCGGACAGGCCCGAGGGGCCCGCGCCGACGACGAGCACGCGCTTGCCGGACGACGCCGCGGTCACGTCGACCGTCCAGCCCCGCTTGATCGCCTCGTCGCCGAGGAACCGCTCGACCGAGTTGATCCCGACCGCCTCGTCGACCTGCACGCGGTTGCACGCGGTCTCACAGGGGTGGTAGCAGACGCGCCCCATCACAGCGGGCAGCGGGTTGTCCTCCATCAGCTGCCGCCAGGCGGCCTCGTAGTCGCCCCCCTCGGCGTGGTAGAGCCACTGCTGGATGTTCTCGCCGGCGGGGCAGGCGTTGTTGCACGGCGGCAGCCGATCGACGTACACCGGGCGCTCGACGCGCCACGAGCCGGTCTTGTTGGCGAGGCTCGAACCGACGTCGAGCGTGATCGCGAAGGGCTTCTCCATCATGCCTCCCCCGGTCCGGCGGGCTCGTCGGCGAGCAGGCCGAAGCGCTCGATGTTGCGATCGGCCCGCGCCTGCAGACGCGCGATCACGTCCGTGCGCGGCGTCGGCGAGAACAGGTGCGCGTAGCGCTTCTGCAGCTTCAGGTAGTCCTCGACGGGCCGGCGGCGGCGGATCTTCGAGACGCTCACGACGTCGCCGTGCTCGCCCTCGAAGACCGGGAAGATGCCGGTCTCCTTCGCGAGGCGCGCGACGCGGATGCTGTCGCTCGAGGCGCAGCCCCAGCCGAGCGGGCAGGTGACGAGGATGTGGATGTAGCGGGCGCCGCGCATGGTCATCGCGCGCTCGACCTTGGCCTCGATGTCGCGCAGGTCGGCCACGGTCGCGGTCGCGACGTAGGGGATGTCGTGCGCGAGCGCGATCAACGGCGCGCTCTTGCCCTG
>DAIOGP010000107.1:0-5890 GCA_036745135.1 Solirubrobacteraceae bacterium | reverse complement strand
GCGAACTCTTCGGCGTCGGCGCCGAGGCCGGCGCCGACGAACGCCTCGGCGTCGGCGTCGGCGAACTGCTCGTCAGGCGAGCCGAGCGCCTCGGCGGCGAGGGCATCGGGCGTGTCGGCGTCGGGCTCGAACGCGACCGGCGGGTCGGCGTCGACGCCCGCGGCCTGGTCGAGCGCCCGCGGCTCGCCCGGCTCGGCGTCGACGCGCCGACGCGTCGGCGCCGCGCTCGGCTGGGCCTGGCGCTGTCGGCGCTGCTTTGCGCGTTTGCGATCTCGTGCCAACGAACTCAGGACCCGACTAGCGGGTCTCCTTGTGGCCGGTGTGCCGGCGGCACCAACGGCAGTACTTGCGCAGCTCGATCCGCTCGGGATCGTTGCGCTTGCTCTTGTTCGTCTGATAGTTGCGCCGCTTGCACTCCTCACATGCGAGTGTGATGGCGATTCGGACGTCTCCGCGGGCCATGGCTTCCCCGACGTGCTCGATTGGCGAAACGGCGCCGCGCGAAGAAAAACCCCGCCACGGCGCGAGGTCCGGGCAGTGTAGCGCGCCGGCGGGCGGGCGGCTGCGCGGCTCGGGCGGTGGGCTCGCGCCTGGCCGTATGGTGAGCCGCATGGACCCTGAGCTCGCAGCGGTGCCGGCCGCGGCGCCCGGCGCGGCGCTCGACGCCGCCGCGCCCTCGACCCGCACGGCGTTCGCCGGGCTGTTCCTCGCGGCATGGCCCGCGTTCGCCTCGATCGGCGCGGTGCTGCCCGTGCTGCCCCGCTACGTGCAGGGCCCGCTGCGCGGCGGCGACGTCGCCGTCGGCGTCGTGACGGGCGCGTTCGCGCTCAGCGCGGTCGTGTGCCGACCGCTCGCCGGTCGGATGGCGGACGCGCGTGGCCGACGGATCGTCGTCGTCGGCGGGGCGCTCCTGATGGCGCTCGCCGGCGCGCTCTACCTCGTGCCGGCGGGCATCGCCGGGCTGGTCGTGGCGCGGCTCGCGCTCGGCGCGGGCGAGGCGGGCGTGTTCACCGCCGGCGCCACGTGGACCGTGGACCTCGCGCCCGAGCACCGCCGCGGCCAGGCGATCGGGCTCTTCGGACTCGCGATCTGGAGTGCGCTCGCGCTCGGTCCGCTGCTCGGCGAGGCCCTCTACCGGCTCGGCGGCTACGACGCGGTGTGGCTCTTCGCCGCCGCGAGCCCGCTGCTCGGCGCCGTGCTCGCGCGGCGACTCCCCGAGCGCCACGCCGTGGGGGGACGCGTCGCGGTCGATCACCCCGCGCACGCACGCCGCCGACCATTGCTGCCCGTCGCCGCGCTGCGCCCGGGTGCCGCGCTCGCCCTGGCGAACGTCGGCTACGCCGCGCTCAGCGCCTTCGTCGTGCTGCACCTGGCCCGCAACGCCGACGGACACGGCCCAGCGGTGTTCGCGGCGTTCGCCGCCGCTGTCGTGGGCGCGCGGCTGCTGGGCGGACGCCTCCCGGACCGCCTCGGCCCGACCCGGTGCGCGATCGCCGCCGGCTGCGCAGAGGCGCTCGGCCTTGCCGCGATCGGCGTGGCGACGGCATGGTGGACGGCGGTGGTGGGCGCACTCGCCATGGGCGCCGGCTTCTCGCTGCTGTTCCCGTCGCTCGCGCTGCTGGTCGTCAACCGCGTGCGGCCGAGCGAGCGCGGCGCCGCGCTCGGGACGTTCACGGCGTTCTTCGACCTCGGCGTCGGGCTCGGCGCGCCGCTGGCGGGGGTCGTCGCGGCGCTCGCCGGCTATCCGGCTGCGTTCCTCCTCGGCGCCGGCTGCGCGCTCGGCAGCGCGCTCGTCGTGGCGGGGCTGCGCGTTGCTACCCGGGCGGGCGAGCCGGTTGCGGATGTGGTCGGGTGACCGGGCAGCTGGCAGCTGGCAGCTGGCAGCTGGCTGGCAGTTCCCAGTTGACAGTTGACAGTTGACAGTTGACAGATGGCACGTGGCAGGTGCGCGCCGTCGGCGCTTGTTTGCGATCCCGCTCCGACAAGGGATGATGTCGCGATGCTCGAGATCCTCCCCGGCGTCTGGCAGTGGACCGCGCTCCACGAGCGCATCCGCCTCGAGGTCAGCTCCTACAGGCTCGCGGACGGCACCCTGATCGACCCGATGCTGCCGACCGACGGCGTCGCGTGGTTCGCCGAGCACGGCCCGCCGGGCGCGATCCTGCTGACGAACCGCCACCACTACCGCCACAGCGGCGACTTCGTCGCGGCGTTCGGCTGCTCGGTGCACTGCCACCGTGCGGGGCTGCACGAGTTCACGCACGGCGAGGTCGTCGAGCCGTTCGAGTTCGGCGACGCGCTCCCGGGTGGCACGATCGCGCACGAGATCGGCGCGATCTGCCCGGAGGAGACCGCGCTCCTCATCCCGGCCGCGCGCGCGGTCGCGATCGCGGACGGGATCGTGCGCTTCGGGGCGCCGGATGCGCCGCTGGCGTTCGTCCCCGACTTCCTGCTCGGCGACGAGCCCGAGCCCGTCAAGGCGGGCCTGCTGGCCGCGTTCGGGCGGCTCCTCGACGAGGCCGAGTTCGACCATCTCCTGCTCGCCCACGGCGGCCCCGTGATCGACGGGCGCGCCGAGCTCGAGCGCTTCGTTGCCGGCGCGGGCGCGTAGCGGCATCCGCCGGCGAGCCGCAGACGGCTCGCCGGCTGTCGCCGTGGCTACGCCTTGATCGCCGAGATCTCGAGCGCGAGCTTGACCTTGTCGGCGACGAGCACGTTGCCCGAGCCGAGCGCCTGGTTGAACCGCATCCCGAAGTCCGAGCGCTTGAGCTCGCCGCGGACCTCGAGGCCGACGCGCTCGTTGCCCCACGGATCCTGCTCGGTGCCCTGCAGCTCGGCCTCGAGGCTGATCGGCCGCGTGACGCCGTGGATCGTGATGTCGCCGTCGATGCGGAAGCGCGCTTCGTCGACCGGCTCGATCGCGGTCGAGCTGAAGATGATCTCGGGGTTCTGCTCGGCGTCGAAGAAGTCCGCCGAGCGCAGGTGCTCGTCGCGCTGGGGCTCGCGGGTGTCGACGCTCGCGACCTGCACGGTGCCGCGCGCGCTCGCCGTGCCGTCCGCCTCGATCTCGAGCGCGCCGGCGAAGTCCGCGAACGCTCCCTTCACGGTCGCGATGCCGAGGTGCTTGACCTGGAACTCGACGCTGGAGTGCGCCGGATCGACCGTCCAGGTGCCGGTCGGGAGCTTGGTCTGAGTCAGTGTGGCCGTCGTCGTCATGATGAAGGTGCCTCCAGGAGATGATTGAGTAGTCAAACGAGTATACAGAAGAAGCTTGAGCGCGCAACCATTGTCTCGAGCGAGCCGTTCGGATTCGAGCGGAACGGGTAGCCGGCGGGGTGTGGATCTCCCCCCTGCCACCCCGGGCGGCGGCGCGCGCAGCGCCGAGCTCGACGGGCTGCGCGCGCTGGCCGCGCTCTCCGTCTTCGGCTTCCACGCGTGGCTGTACACGCGCGCCATCCCCGTCGCCGTCGGTCGCTCGACGGCGACCGACTACGTGCTGCACGAGCTGCGCCTCGGCCTGGTCCTGTTCTTCGTGCTGTCCGGCTTCCTGCTCTATCGCCCCTGGGTCGCCGCGGCGCTCTCCGGCCGGCCGGCTCCATCGCTGCGCCGCTATGCGCTGCGGCGCGCCATGCGCGTGGCGCCGGCGTACTACGTCGCGGTGCTCGCCTCGGTCGCGCTGCTGTGGAACCTGGGCAGCTCGCCCGGCGTGCGGCTGCCGAGCGGCGAGTCGCTGCCGTTGTTCGCGGTGTTCGCGCAGAACTTCAGCGGCGGGACGCTGATGACGCTCAACCCGCCGACGTGGACGCTGGCCGTCGAGGTCACGTTCTACGTCGCGCTGCCGCTGCTGGGCGCGCTGGCAGTACGCGGACGCGGCACGCGGCGGCGGCAGGCGCTCGTCCCGCTGTTGATGCTGCTCGGGGGCCTCGCGACCAACGCGACGCTCGCGGCGTACCCCTCGAACACCTGGTCGAAGACGCTCCCCGCGCTGCTCCCCTACTTCGCGCTCGGCATGCTCGCCGCCGTGCTGGTCCACGGTCGGCGCTGCGGGCCCCGCGCGCAGCGGCTGCTGCTCGCCGGCGGCCTCACGGCGGTGCTCGCCGACGCGCTGCTGTGGAGCCTCCCGCTCGGCGCCGATGCGACGCCGTTCCTGCACACCGTCCGCGACGTGCTCGCGGGCGCCGGCTTCGCGGTGATCGTCGGGGCCGTGGCGGCCGGACCGCCGCTGCGGGCCGTCTCGGCGCTCGCGAGTCTCGGGACGATCTCCTACGGGCTGTACCTGTGGCACGTGCCGCTGCTCGTGTGGGCGCGAGCGCGGGGCTTCGTGGCGCTCAATCCGCTCGCGGCCACCGCCGCGGTGCTCCCGGCGAGCGCGCTCGTGGCCGCCGCGAGCTGGCGCTGGGTGGAACGGCCCGCGCTGGCCTGGGCCCGTGGCCGGCTGGCGCCTCAGCGCAGCGCTGCCGCGGCGCTCACGAGCTGAGGGGCGCGGGTGCCGCGCTGCGCCCGTCGCCGGGGGCGCCGTTGCCGCTCGCGGCCGTGCCGGTGCGCGCCTCGCGGTGAGCTCGCTGCGCCGGGGCGCCGGGCAGCGCGCAACGCACCTGGAAGACCGAGACACCGCCCGCGAGGAAGCCGTTGCGCGCCGCGCGCAGGTACAGGCGCCAGACGCGCGCGCGCTCGGCTCCGCCCAGGCTGGCGGCGTCGTCGAGGCGCGCGTCGAAGCGCTCGATCCAGTGGCGCAGCGTCTCCGCGTAGTCGTCGGCGAACCCCTCGACGTGCTCGGTGACGAAGCCGGCTCGCTCGAGCGCGAGCTGCACGCGCGACAGGTGCAGCGGCTCGCCGTCCGGGAACACGTAGCGGTCGGAGAAGGGCCCCGCTGGCGGGGTCCCGTGACGCAGGCGCCCGATGCCGTGGTTGAGCAGGCGGCCGCCCGGGCGCAGGAGCTCGGCGAGGCGGGCGGCGTAGAGGTCGATGCGCTCCTCGCCGACGTGCTCGGCCATGCCGATGCTCGCGATCGCGTCGAAGCGCTCGCCCGGGAGCTCCCGGTAGTCGACGACGCGGATGTCGACCCGATCGGCGAGGCCCGCCTCGCGCACGCGCGTGCGAGCGAGCTCGGCCTGGGCCGGCGACAGCGTGATGCCGACGACCCGCGCGCCGTAGTTGGTCGCAGCGTGGATCGCGAAGCTCCCCCAGCCGCAGCCGACGTCGAGCACCGCATCGTCCGGCTGCAGCGCGAGCTTCGTGCAGACGAGGTCGAGCTTCGTCGCCTGGGCCTCCTCGAGCGTGCGCGCGCCGCGCGAGAAGATGCCGCAGCTGTAGGTCATCGAGCGATCGAGGAACAGCGCGAAGAAGTCGTTCGAGACGTCGTAGTGGTGACGAACCGCCTGCGCGTCGCGCTGCTCGGTGTGGCGACGACCCTTCGGCCGCAGCTCCACCGCCGGCGGCGCGGGCGGCCGCATCAGGCCGCATGCGCGCAGCGCCGCGAGCGCCACGCGGGCCCGCGCCGCGCCGTCGAGCGGCGGCGCACGCCAGCCGTCGAGGAGCGGCATGACGGCGTCGAGGTCGTCGATCTCGAGCTCGCCCGCGACGTACGCGCGGCCCAAGCCGAGTTGGCCGGGCGCGCGCACGATGTGCGCCACCGCGGCCGGCGAGCGGAACGTGAAGCGCGGGCCGCCGGGCTCCGTCGGCGGCACGGCCGAGCCGTCCCAGAAGGCGAGCTCGAACGGCCGCACGGGCAGCGCGCGCGCGAGCTCCTCACGGAGCGGACCGGTCGTCGCGAGGGCCATCGGATTGAACGTAGCAGCCGCGCGCGCACACGCGCCGAGTCGGGCCGCGCCACGACCGTGGTGGCGCGCGGACGCTCCAGCGGCCTGCCCTTCTGCGACCATCCGCGCAG
>DAIOGP010000106.1:0-5916 GCA_036745135.1 Solirubrobacteraceae bacterium | reverse complement strand
ACGGTGGCCGCCGGCCTCGGGCAGCCGACCAACCTCGCCTTCGACGCGCGTGGGCGGCTGTGGACGACCTCCGCCGGCAACGTCGTCGCCCCCACCGACGGCGTCTGGCTCGTGCCCCGCGCCGGCGCGCGGCCGCGCCACGTGGTCCGGCGCCTGTTCGCGGCCCTCGGCCTCGCGTGGTACCGCGACGAGCTCTACGTGGCCTCGATCGTGCCGTACGCGACGATCGCCACGCACCGGGGGCAGGTGCTCGCGTACGGCGACTTCGACGGGCGACGCTTCCGGCACCGGCGCACCGTGCTGCGCGGCCTGCCGGTCGGCCTCCACAACCTCGACTCGATCGTCCCGGGGCCCGGCGGCCGCCTCTACCTCGGCGTCGGCAGCCGGCACGACACCTCCGCCGGCGCGCGCCTCGCGGGCACGGTCGTCAGCTTCCTGCCCAGCGGCCGCGGCCTGCGCGGCGAGGCGCGCGGCCTGCGCAACCCCTACGGCCTCGCCTTCGTGCCCGGCACCGCGGACCTGCTCGTCACCGACAACGGCCGCGACGACCTTGGCGCGTTCGCGCCGCCCGACGAGCTGAATGTCCTCGACGTGACCGCGGCGGCGCCGTCGTTCGGGTTCCCCGCCTGCCACGGACAGGGTGGAGCCGCGTGTGCCGGCACCCTCCCGCCGCTCGCGAGCCTCGCGCCGCACGCCTCCGCCGACGGGCTCGCCGTCGCGCCGCGCTTCGGCGCGAGCGCCGGCGCGGTCGCGTTCGTCGCCGAGAACGGCTCGTCGTTCGCGCGCAACCCGACGGGCAACGACGTGCTGCGGATCGACCTCACGCGCGAGGGCAGCGGCTGGCGCGCCGCCACCGCGCGCTTCGCCACCGGCTTCCGGCCGCACGATCCGCTCGGGGCCGCGATCGGTCCGGACGGCGCGCTCTACGTGACCCTGTGGAGCTCCGGTCGCGTCGTCCGCTTCGCAGCGAACGCGCCATAGGCTTCAGGCGTGCCCGCCGTGACGACCTCGATCGAGATCAGCGCGCGCCCGGACGCGGTGTGGGAGGTCGCGCTCGATCCACGGCGACTCGGCGACTGGGTGACGATCCACCGCCGACTGGGCGCCGTCTCCGAGCTGCCGGTCCGCACCGGCACGACGATGGAGCAGACGCTCGCGATCGCCGGCGTGCCGTTCAAGGTGCACTGGACCGCGACCGAGGTCGACGCTCCACGGCACGTCGTGTGGGAGGGCGAGGGACCGGCGCACTCCCATGCCCGCACCTCCTACCGGCTGACGCCCGCTCGCAACGGGGGCACGCGCTTCGAGTACGAGAACGAGTTCCGGGCGCCGGGTGGGCCGCTCGGGCGCGTCGCGGGGCGCGTGCTCGTGGGCGGCGTCTCGCGCCACGAGGCGAACGCCTCCCTCAAGCGGCTCAAACGGCTGCTCGAGCGCTGAGGCGCCGGACGCCGCCGCGTCCGACTCCCCCTGCCCGTTCGACCGCCCGAGCGCGGGAGACGCCCGCCTTCGCGTCGCGCCCCGCTCAGAGCGACGCGAGCGCGTCGACGAGCTCCTTGACGGCCGCGGCCGACGTCTGCAGCGCGCCGCGCTCGTCGTCGGTCAGCTCGATCTCGACGATCTCCTCGACGCCCGCGGCCCCGAGCTTCACCGGCACGCCGACGAACAGGCCGTCGACGCCGAACTCGCCCGCGCACAGCGCGGCGCACGGCAGCACGCGCTTCTGGTCGAAGACGATCGAGTCCACCATCTCGGCGACCGCCGCGGCCGGCGCGTAGAACGCGGAACCGGTCTTCAGCAGCGCGACCACCTCGGCGCCGCCGTCGCGCGTGCGCTGGACGATCTCGCCGAGCCGATCGGCCGGGATCTTCTGCGTGATCGGGATCCCGGCGACGTTCGTGTTCGACAGCACGGGCACCATCGTGTCGCCGTGCCCGCCGAGGACGAAGCCCGTCACGTCGCGGGTCGAGACGCCGAGCTCCCAGGCCAGGAACGTGCGGAAGCGCGCCGAGTCCAGCACGCCCGCCATGCCGATCACCCGCTCGCGCGGGAAGCCGGTCGCGTCGAGCGCGACGTGGCACATCGCGTCGAGCGGGTTGGTCACGACGATCACGATCGCCTCGGGTGAGCGCTGCGCGACCTCACGCGCGACGCCGCCGACGATCCCCTTGTTGGTCGACAGCAGGTCGTCGCGGCTCATGCCGGGCTTGCGCGGCAGGCCCGAGGTGATGACGACGATGTCGGAGCCCGCCGTCTCCTCGTACCCGTTCGTGCCGGTCACCTTCGCCTCATACCCCACCACGGGGCCTGACTCGTTGAGGTCGAGCGCCTTGCCCTGTGGCATGCCCTCGACGATGTCGACGAGCACGATGTCCGCGTAGTCGCGCTCAGCCAGGCGCTGAGCGGTGGTCGCGCCGACGTTACCGGCACCGACGACGGTGATCTTCCTTCGCATGTTCATTCACTCCCAATGTTGGATAGGGTTAATCGATCTGCGCTCACATCAGATTCCGGTCCGCGCGAAAGCTGGAGACGTGTGGGTGGAATACAAGCTCGGAGGTATGCCGGTGACTGATTTTCTGGATGCGAAGCGCAATGAGATCAAGGCGCGGCTCGCGGAGCTGCGCCCGCTCGTCGAGGAGTACCACCGGCTCGAGGCCGCCGAGGCGGCCCTGCAGGGCGTCGGCGGCGCTGCTGCCGCCCCGGCGCGGCGCGGCCCCGGCCGCCCGCGCGGCTCGACGACCGCAGCGCGGCGCCGGGGCCCCGGCCGCCCGCGCGGACGGCGCGGCGGCAACACGCGCGCGACCCAGGCGCTCGAGCTCGTCAAGGCGCGCCCCGGGATCACGATCCCCGAGCTCGCCGAGGCGATGGGCATCAAGCAGAACTACCTCTACCGCGTGATGCCCGGCCTGCTCAAGGAGGGCACCGTCAAGAAGTCGGGGACCGGCTGGCACCCCGCCTGAGCGGCGCGCGCTGACCACGTCGTGACGGCGCGGCGGCGTCAGGCCGCCGCGCCGAGCTCCTCGATCACGGCATCGGCCACATCGGAGGTGCCGACCGCCGTCGGATCCTCGCGCGTGGGCTTCATGTCGTAGGTGACCCGGTCGCCGGACTTGATGATGGCGGCGATCGCCCGCTCGAGGCGGTCGCCGGCGTCGCGTTCACCGAGGTGACGCAGCAGCATCATGCCGGACAGCATCAGCGCCATCGGGTTGACCCTGTTGAGGCCCTTGTACTTCGGCGCCGAGCCGTGCGTCGCCTCGAACACCGCGACGTCGTCGCCGAGGTTGCCGCCCGGCGCCATGCCGAGCCCCCCGATCATGCCCGCGCCGAGGTCGGACACGATGTCGCCGTAGAGGTTCGGCAGCACGATCACGTCATATTCCTCAGGCCGTGACACCAGCTGATTGCACAGGTTGTCGATGATCCGGTCCTCGAACTCGATCTCGGGGTGGCGCTCGGCAACCTGCCGCGCAACGTCGAGGAACAGCCCGTCGGAGAACTTCATGATGTTCGCCTTGTGCGCGGCGGTCACCTTGTGGCGCCCGTTCGCCTTCGCGTAGGCGAACGCGGACTCGACGATCCGCTCCGAGCCGAACACCGAGATCGGCTTGATCGAGATGCCGGCGTCCTCGCGGATCTCACTTCCCAGCCCGGCGAGGAACGCGCGCAGCTTCGCGTTGTCCTCACTGCCGCGCTCGAACTCGATCCCGGCGTAGAGGTCCTCCGTGTTCTCGCGGACGATCACGATGTCGGTCTCCGGGAAGCGCGTGCGCACACCCGGATATGCCTTGCACGGTCGCTGGCACGAGTAGAGATCGAGCGCCTTGCGCAGGGCGACGTTGACCGAGCGGAAGCCGGACCCGACGGGCGTCGTGGTCGGGCCCTTGATCGCCACCTTCGTCCGCCTGATCGAGTCGAGCGTTGCGTCGGGCAGCGGGTTGCCGTGCGCCTCGTACTCGTCGACGCCGGCCTCCTGGCGGTCCCAGCTGAACTCGACGCCCGTCGCCTCGAGCACGCGGCGGGTGGCCTCGGCGAGCTCGGGCCCGGTCCCGTCTCCGGGGATGAACGTCACCTCGTGGGCCATGGGTGCGGGTCCTTTCGCGATCGTCGTCGTGAGCGGCGCGATGCTATCTGCCGCGTCCCGATCGGGGCCGCGAGGCCCAGGCGGGCCGCACGCCCGTCGAGCCGGTCGCGGCCGTGATTGACTGTGCAGCGTCATGGCCACGCGCGAGCGCCACCGCACGCACGAGGTGCTCAACCAGTCAGTGCCGCTCGAGGGCTTCAACGTCTTCGCGGAGGACCGGCCGCTGGTCGAGGCGCTGCGCCGCGAGGGCGCCGGCTGGGCCGAGGACCGGGCGCGCGAGCTCGGCGAGCTCGCCGGCAGCGAGCGCGCGATTCGCTGGGGCGTCGAGGCGAACACCCACGATCCCGTGCTGCACACGCACGACCGCTTCGGCAACCGGATCGACGAGGTGGAGTTCCACCCGGCGTGGCACGAGCTGATGCGCGCCGGCGTCGCGCACGAGCTGCACGGCCTCCCGTGGCGCGATCCGCAGCCGGGCGCGCACGTCGCCCGCGCGGCCCTGTTCATGACCCTGACCCAGGCCGAGGGCGGCTTCGGCTGCCCGATCTCGATGACCTACTCCGGCGTGCCGGCGCTGCGCGCCCAGCCGGAGCTCGCGGCCGAGTGGGAGCCGCGGCTCGTCTCGCGCGAGTACGACCCGGAGCTGCGCCCCGCCGCCGAGAAGCGCGGCGCGCTGTGCGGCATGGCGATGACGGAGAAGCAGGGCGGCTCCGACGTCCGCGCGAACACGACCGCCGCCCGCGCGCTGAACGGCGGCGGCCCCGGCGCCGAGTACGAGCTCACGGGGCACAAGTGGTTCTGCTCGGCGCCGATGTGCGACGTCTTCCTGATGCTCGGGCAGGCCGACCACGGGCTCTCGTGCTTCCTCGTCCCGCGCATCCTCGACGACGGAACGCGCAACCGCTTCCACATCCAGCGCCTCAAGGACAAGCTCGGCAACCGCTCGAACGCCTCGAGCGAGATCGAGCTCGACGGCGCGTGGGCGCGAATGGTCGGCGAGGAGGGGCGCGGCGTCGCGACGATCATCGAGATGGTCGGCCACACGCGCCTCGACTGCGTGCTCGGCTCGACCGCGGGGATGCGCGCGGCCGTCGCGCAGGCGACGCACCACGCGGCGCACCGCGCGGCGTTCGGGCGCCAGCTGATCGATCAGCCGCTGATGCAGAACGTGCTCGCCGACCTGTGCGTCGAGTCCGAGGCCGCGACGGTCACCGCGATGCGCCTCGCGCGCAGCTACGACGCGGCCGACGACGACGAGGCCGAGGCGCTGTTCAAGCGGCTCGCCACCGCCGTCGCCAAGTACTGGGTCTGCAAGCGCCAGCCGATGCACGCCGCCGAGGCGCTCGAGTGCCTGGGCGGGAACGGCTTCGTCGAGGACTACCCGCTCGCGCGGCTGTTCCGCGACAGCCCGCTGAACTCGATCTGGGAGGGATCGGGCAACGTCATCTGCCTCGACGTGCTGCGCGCGCTCCAGCGCAGCCCGCAGTCGCTCGAGCTGTTCATGCTCGAGCTGGGCGAGGCCGGCGGCGCGGACCGGCGCCTCGACACGTTCGTCGGCACGCTCCAGCGCGAGCTCGAGCGCGGCGAGGCGCTCGAGGCCCGCGCGCGCCAGCTCGTCGAGCGCATGGCGCTCGCGCTCCAGGGCTCGCTGCTCGTCCGCCACGGCGACCCCGGGGTCGCGGACGCGTTCTGCGCGGCGCGGCTGACGGACGCCGGCGGGCGGGCGTTCGGCACGCTGCCCGCCGGGGCCGACCACGCCGCGATCGTCGCGCGCCACCGCCCGCAGCTGTGAGCCTCGCCGACCGCCGCGTCGAATACGAGAGCGCCGGCCT
>DAIOGP010000105.1:0-5933 GCA_036745135.1 Solirubrobacteraceae bacterium | reverse complement strand
GGTCGCAGGCCGGGAACGCGAACGACGTCGATCAGGGCGTCTCGCAGTCCGGCGGCGGCTCGGGCGGGGGGCCGGCGGTCCAGGCCGCCGGCCAGGACAGCGCGAGCTCGCAGCGCGCGAGCTCGGACGCGAGCTCCCACCAGGAGGGGGCGAGCAACGCGAACGCCCCGGTCCGCGTCGGAAGCCCGGGCGACGGCGGCTCGGTCAGTCAGGCGAACGCGTCGAGCGCGACCGCGTGCGCCTGCAACGCGAACGAGCTCGAGCAGTCGGTCGAGCAGTCGCATGCCGGCGGCAAGGGCTACGGTCCCGCCGTCCAGGCGTCGGCTCAGCGGGCGTCGAACGAGCAGGACGCGCAGGCGCTCGCGCGCGCGGAGCAGGAGGGGGCGCGCAACGTCAACGCCCCGGTCCGCTCGCTCAGCGATGGCGACGGCGGTCGCGTCGTCCAGTGGAACGGCACGTCGGCCAGCTCGGCGGCCGGGAACCTGAACGAGCTCGACCAGTCGGTCGAGCAGGCGCTCGCCGGCATCGCGGGCATCCAGTCCGCGGGCCAGGAGGCCGCAAACCGCCAGGCGGCGAACGCCGACGCGGACGCGCGGCAGTCGTGGCCGGCCAACCTCGACGCGCCCGTGTGGACGTCGAGCGCGGGCGAGGACGGCTCGCTCGAGCAGGGCAACGGCTCGTACGCCGGCTCCTCCGGCGCGAACGGGCGCGACGCCACCCAGGACGTCGGGCAGTCGCAGGGCTGACCCGGTGAGCGGCTCGCCGGCCGGTCGCACCTCGCGACCGGCCGGCGCCGCTGGGCCGCACGTGGCGCCGCAGCGCGTTGACAGCCCCCGGGGCGGTGACTAGCTTCAGGTGCCTGGCACGAGTCGGAAACGAGCGGATGCGCGTGAGCGCAGGGGGTGAGCAAGCGCTGCCGACGCGCCCGGGGAGGCCCCAGGCGCGGATCGCGCTGCTGGTCTGCGCGGCCGTGCTCGGGCTCCCGCTCGCGATCGCCGCCCCCGGCCCCGCGAGCGCTGCGCCGCGGCCCGATCCGGCTCCGGCGAGCGCCAGCGCGCCGCGTCCGGACGCGGCGCCCAGCGCCGGCGTGCTCGTCGCGCCCGCGTCCACCGCGCCGGCCGTGCGCGCGCCGCTGCGCAGCGTGCCGTCCCGGATCGCGTCGCCGCCGGCGCGCGTGACCTCGGCGCCCGCGGCGCGCCCGCAGCGCGCCGCCGCGTCGGCGCGGGCGCGGGCGCGCCGCAGGGCCGCCCGGCGGGAGCGGGCGACCACCGTCGTGGCGCCGCTGCCGGATCGCGCGACCGCGTCGAGCGCTGCGCGCCCGCGGCCGGCGGCGCCGCGCGCGCTCGATCGCCGCGCGCTGCTGCTCGGCGCAGGGTCGCTCGCGATCCTCGTGCTCGCGAGCGGCGCCTTCCTCCGCACCACCGTGCGCCTGCGCCGCGACGCGCGGGTCGCGTGAGCTGATGCGGCGCGCGTGGCAGGTGTCGGCCGTCGTCGGCCTCGCGCTCGCCGCCGCGAGCCTGCCGGGCGCTGCCGGCGCGGCGGGCCCCGCGGTCATCTACGGCTGCACGCCCGCGCCGGCCGACTGCACGGGCTGGTACCGGACGCCGGTCACGCTGCGCTGGTTCCCCGACGCCGCTGCGGTCAACGTGACCGGCTGCGACACCCGCACCTTCACGCAGGACACCGGCCCGGCCGGCAGCGTCCAGACCTGCTCGGTCCAGCTCGTGATCGACGGCCCGACGACGTCGGTGACCGTGCCGGTCCACTTCGACGCCACGCCGCCGCAGGTCACCGGCGCGGTCCCCGACCGACCGCCCGACGCGGCCGGCTGGTACAACCGCGCCGTCGCGGTCGCGTTCGCCGGCGCGGACGGCGGCGCGGGCGTCGCGGGCTGCACGAGCGTCACGTACGCCGGGCCCGACACGGCGGCCGGCTCGATCACCGGCACGTGCACCGATCGGGCGGGGAACACGTCGACGCCGCTCGCCTTCGCGCTGCGCTACGACGCGACGCCGCCGAGCATCGAGGCGGCCGCGGCGGACACGGGGAACGGTTTTGCGCGGCTGCGCTGGCGCGCGGCGCCCGACGCCGTCGCGATCGAGGTCGCGCGCGCACCGGCGACGGCCGGCGCGGCCGTGACGACGATCTACCGGGGCGCGGGCGCCGCGTTCCGCGACGCGGGGCTGCGCAACGGCGTGCGCTACCGCTACACGGTGACGGCGTTCGACGCGGCCGGCAACGGCGCGAGCCGCACGCTCGTGGCGATCCCGCGCGCCGGCCTCTGGGGCCCCAGGCGCGGCGCGCGCGTGCGCCGCCCGCCGCGGTTGCGCTGGGCCCGCGTGTCGCGCGCCCGCTACTACAACGTGCAGCTGTTCCGCGGCTCGCGCAAGGTGCTGAGCGCGTGGCCCGCAGGCACGAGCCTGCGCCTGCACCGCGCCTGGCGCCACGCGGGCTCGCGTCGGCGGCTCGCGCCGGGGCGCTACCGCTGGTACGTCTGGCCGGGGCTCGGGCGCCGCTCGGCGCATCGCTACGGCCGCCTGCTCGGGCGCAGCTCGTTCGTCGTCGTGCGCTGAGCGCGGAGCCCGGCAGAGCCCGGCGCCGAGCCCCCGGTCGCCGCCGCCATCCGGGCACCCGGCGCGCACCCGCTCGGCGTCGGCGCCGAAGGCGTGCGATCGTGTCGGGCCCTCGCCACCGCCCGACCCCGGAGGTCCCGCGCATGACCGCATCGTCGATCGTCTCCGCCGCCGAGCTGCGCCGCGTGTACGGCGAAGGGGACGCGGCCGTGACCGCGCTCGACGGGATCACCCTCGGCTTCCCCGAGGGCGGCTTCGCGGCGATCATGGGTCCGTCGGGCTCGGGCAAGTCGACGCTCATGCACCTGCTCGCGGGCCTCGACCAGCCGACGTCGGGCTCCGTCGTCATCGATCAGCAGGAGCTCGCGAACCTCGACGACGGCGATCTCACGCAGCTGCGGCGCGACAAGGTCGGCTTCATCTTCCAGTCCTTCAACCTGCTGCCCGTCCTGACGGCGGAGGAGAACATCGTGCTGCCGTTGACGCTCGCCGGCCGCAAGCCCGACCCCGACTGGATCGAGCTGCTGATCTCGACGGTCGGCCTGGGGGACCGGCGCACCCACCGCCCGTCCGAGCTCTCCGGCGGCCAGGCGCAGCGCGTCGCGGTGGCGCGGGCGCTCGCCTCCAAGCCGTCCGTGGTGTTCGCCGACGAGCCGACCGGCAACCTCGACTCGAAGGCCTCCGACGAGGTGCTCAAGCTGCTGCGCAAGGCGGTCGACGACTTCCACCAGACGGTCGTGATGGTCACGCACGAGGCGCACGCGGCGGCGTACGCCGATCGCATCGTGATCCTGCGCGACGGCAAGGTGGTGCGTGACGTGCCGTCGACCACCGAGGACGAGGTCCTCGACCTGATGAAGGCGGTCGCCTGATGCTCGCGCTCACGCTGCGCGGGCTCGTCGAGCGCAAGCTGCGCGCCATCCTGACCGCCGTGTCCGTCGTGCTGGGCGTCGCCCTGATGGCCGGCACGTACGTCTTCACGGACACGATCAACGCGTCGTTCGACAAGCTGTTCGCGACCGCCACCAAGGGCACCGACGTGCGCATTCGCCCGCGCCAGATCGTCCAGGTGGAAAACGCGGACCCGCCGGCCCTGGCGGAGTCCTACATCGCGAAGGTCAGGCGCACGCCCGGCGTCGCGCAGGCCGCCGGCGGCATCTTCCGCACCGGCGCGATCTTCCGCGAGAACGGCAAGATCATCGGCGGCACGACCGGCGCGCCCAAGTTCATCGCCTCGGCCGACCCCAAGCGCTTCGACTCGTTCGTCTACAAGCGGGGCCGCGCGCCGGTCGCCGCGAACGAGATGGCGCTCGACTCGCTCAACGCCGGGAAGCAGAAGCTCCAGGTCGGCGACCGGGTCCGCCTCGGCGGTGTCGGCGCCACGCGCACGTACGACATCTCGGGGATCGCCGAGTACGCCGGCGGCTCCTCGCTCGGCGGCGCGGTGATCGCGATCGTCACGCTGCCCGAGGCGCAGCGGATCACGGGGCAGGTCGGGAAGGTCGACGCCATCTCGGTCGCCGCCGCGCCCGGCACGACGCCCGACCAGCTGCGCGCGCGGCTGCGCGCCGAGCTGCCGCGGTCGCTGGACGTGCGCACCGGCCAGCAGGACGCCGCCAAGCAGTCCAAGGACATCCGCGACAACCTCAGCTTCCTGCGTACGTTCCTGCTCGTGTTCGCGATCGTCGCGCTGTTCGTCGGCGCGTTCATCATCTTCAACACGTTCTCGATCACGGTCGCGCAGCGGACGAAGGAGTTCGCGCTGCTGCGGACGCTCGGCGCGTCGCGGCGCCAGGTGACCGGCGCGGTCGTGATCGAGGCCCTGCTGATCGGCCTCGTCGCGTCGATCGTCGGGCTGGGCGTCGGCGTCGCGCTGGCGCCCGCGCTCAAGGCGCTCTTCAACGCACTGGGCATCGACCTGCCCAACCAGGGCCTCGTACTGCTGTCGCGGACGGTGATCGTGGCGCTCGTCGTGGGGACCGTCGTGACCCTGATCGCGGGCCTCGTCCCGGCGCGCCGGGCCACGCGCGTGCCGCCGATCCTGGCCGTGCAGGAGGGAGCCGTGCTCCCCGTCTCGGCGCGGCGCCGGCGCTGGAACCTGATCCTGGCGCTCGCCCTGACCGCCGGCGGGGTCGCGCTGATGTCGCTCGGCCTGTTCGGCGGGGGGAGCTCGGGGAAGGTCACGGGGCTGCTCGGCGGCGGCGCCGCGGTCCTGTTCATCGGCGTGGCGATGCTCTCGCCGCGCCTCGTGCGCCCGCTCGCGAGCGCGGTGGGGCGGCCGCTCGAGCGCGTCTTCGGCGTCACGGGTCGCATCGCGCGGGAGAACTCGGTGCGCAATCCGTCGCGCACCGCGATCACGGCGGCCGCGCTGATGATCGGCCTGGCGCTGGTGTCCTTCGTGGCGATCTTCGCCGACGGGATCAAGTCGTCGATCAACGACTCGATCGAGACTGGCCTGCGCGGCCAGCTCGTGGTCCAGAACCGGGACGGCTTCACGCCGATCCCCGCCGAGTCGGAGGCTGAGATCGCGCGCGTCCCGGGCGTCGCGCAGGTCTCGGGGACGCGGTTCAGCAACGCCAAGGTCCGGGGCATCAGCGGCACGGCGAGCGTGTCGAGCCTCGACCCGCTCTCGGCGAGCAAAGTCTTCAAGTTCGACTGGAAGCGCGGCAGCGACGCGACGCTCGGGCGGCTGCGCTTCGACGAGGCGATCGTCGACGACAAGTGGGCCAAGGACCACGGCATCAAGGTCGGCGACTCGCTCCAGGCGCTCACGCCGACGAACAAGCGCGTGCGCTACGTCGTCGCGGGCTCCGTCGACAACCGCAGCCAGATCATCGGCGACTTCGCGATCTCGAACGTCGCGATCGAGCGCGACCTCGGCGTCCAGCAGGACTCGCTGCAGCTCCTGCTGCTGTCACCGGGGGCCGACGTGGGCCAGGTCAAGGGACTCGTCAAGCAGGTGCTCGCGCGCGGCTACCCGCAGTCCAAGGCGCTCACGAAGCAGGAGTTCAAGGACAAGCAGACCGGCTCGCTCAACACGCTGCTCGGCCTGATCTACGCGCTGCTCGCGCTCGCCGTGATCATCTCGCTGTTCGGCATCGTCAACACGCTCGCGCTCTCGATCTACGAGCGCCAGCGCGAGCTCGGGATGCTGCGCGCGATCGGCATGAGCCGCCGCCAGGTGCGCAAGCTGATCCGCTACGAGGCGGTCATCACGGCGATGATCGGCGCGGTCCTGGGCACGGTGCTCGGGATCTTCTTCGCCGTGATCATCTCGCGCCCGCTCGCCGACGAGGGCTTCATCCTCTCGTTCCCCATCGGCACGCTGATCGCGCTGCTCGTGCTGGCCGCGCTCGCCGG
>DAIOGP010000104.1:0-5948 GCA_036745135.1 Solirubrobacteraceae bacterium | reverse complement strand
CGAGGTTGCGCACGACCTCGGCGAGCTCGTAGATGTCGCCGGTCTTGATCTTGTCGCGATTGTGCTTGAAGCGCCGGTTCCAGTTCTTGGGCATCTCGGAGACGTCGTCCCGGAGCACGGCGAGGACCTTCTTGACGGTGACCTCGTCGATGACGCGGCGCAGCCCCGCCTTGCCGGCGTTCTCGGACGGCACCATCACGGTCATGTCGTTGTGCAGGATCTTGATCGTGAGGTACTGGCGGCGCTCGCCGAGGATCTCCTTGAGCTCCTTCTTGAGGACCTTGCCCGCGCCGTGGTGCGGATACACGACGTGGTCGCCCACCTCGTACTCGATGTGCTCCACCTCGCGGCTGATCTCGAGGTCCTCGAACTGCTCATCGTCTGCTGTTACCTGGGAAATGACGTCCTCCTTCTCCTATGGCCCACCCGGGCCGAGCTGATGGTCGAAGCCAGTGACTACGTCTGCAGATAGCGGTCCACGAGGTTGATCTCCTGCAGTC
This sequence comes from Solirubrobacteraceae bacterium, assembly GCA_036745135.1. Classification (GTDB taxonomy): domain Bacteria; phylum Actinomycetota; class Thermoleophilia; order Solirubrobacterales; family Solirubrobacteraceae; genus DAIOGP01. The sequence continues at coordinate 5,448 of DAIOGP010000104.1, read as the reverse complement.
TGCGAAGGCCCTCGCGGACGTCCTTCGCGCGGATCTCGCCGATGCCGTCGACGGACTCGAGCTCGCCGTCGGTCCCGGCGAGCATCTCGTCCAGCCGGCCGAACTCGCGCACGATGTTCTGCACGACGACCTTGGGCAGGCGCGGGATGCGCCCGAGGATCCGGTAGCCGCGCGGCGAGGCCGGGTAGTCGAGCGTGTTGAGCTTGCGATCGAAGCCGAGCACCTCGGCGAGCCGGCCGAAGTCGAGCAGCTCCTGGTGGCCGAGGCGCGCGAGGTGATCGAGCGCGACGACGAAGGCCTCGTCGGTGCCGTCGGCCAGGTAGTCGTGCACGAGCGCCGCCTTGTCGGCGGCCACGCCGACCATCGTCTCCTCGAGCTGCATCTCGATCAACCGGCCCTCGGTGCCGAGCTCGACGATGTAGCGCTCGATCTCCGCGGCCATCCGGGAGACGAGCTCCGCGCGCTGGAGGACCGTGAGGACGTCGTGGAGCGTCACGCCACCCTCGAACTCGAGCGCCGTGAGGCGCGTCGAGACCTGGTCGAAGCGCGTGCGGTACTTGTCGAGCGTCGCGAGCGCCTGGTTCGCCTTGGCGAGCACGACGGTGATCTCCTCGAGGATGTACTTCTGCCCGTCGACGTAGAGCGAGACGACGTCGCGGCGCTGGGAGACCGCGATCACGATCGCGTCCGTCTGCTTGGACACGCGCTCGGCCGTGCGGTGGCGCGTGCCGGTCTCGGAGCTGAGAATGGTCGGATCCGGCATCAGCTGCACGTTCGCCCACGCGATCTTGGTCGAGTTGGTGTTCAGGACGATGGCCCCGTCCATCTTCGCGAGCTGGTAGAGCAGGGCGGGCATGTAGTCGATGTCGAGCCTGATGCCGCCCGAGAAGAGGAACGCGAGCTCCTCGGGGTCGCCCACGACGAGGAGGCCCCCCGTGCGGGCGTGGACGATGTCGTCGAGCCCCTCGCGCAGCGCCGCCCCGGGCGCGACCATCTCGAGCGCCTTGACCAACCGGGGCTCTTGTCGTGATTCGAGCTCGACGAGCTCATCCCCGGAACGAGACGCCATAGAAAGGCCATTGTAGCGAGAAATCCCCGCCTTTTCCCGGGGTTTCCGGCGCTTCGGTACGCGGTGGAGGGGTCGGGCTACCGCGGCGGGGCCGGCCTCACGCCGCGCGCGCACGCGCGGACGGCAGCGCCGCGCCCACCGCGGCGCGCAACGTGCCGGTGCTCACCGTGGCGCCGCTGCCCTCGGGCGCGATCACGGTGCGCAGCCCGAACTTGGCCGCCTCGGCCACGCGTCGATCGGCGTGGCCGACGTGGCGCAGCTCGCCCGTCAGCCCGACCTCGCCGAAGCAGGCGACCGCGGTTGCCCCGGCTGATCCGCCGAGGGGCACGCCGCGCGCGGCGCTCGCAACGCCGAGGGCGATCGCGAGGTCGGCGCCGGGCTCGTCGATCCGCACGCCGCCGGCGACGTTGACGAACACGTCCGCCGCCGACGTCGAGACGCCCGCGTGCCGCGCGAGCACGGCGAGGACGAGCGCCAGGCGGTTGCGGTCGACGCCGTTGACGACGCGCCGGGGCGGCACGATGTCCGACGGCGAGACGAGCGCCTGGACCTCGACGAGCAGCGGGCGCGTGCCCTCCATCGACGCGAGGACGACGCTCCCCGGCGCGCCGGTGGCCGCTCCCACGAACCGCGCCGAGGCGTCCTCCACCTCGACGAGCCCTGCGGCGACCATCTCGAACACTCCGACCTCGTTCGTCGAGCCGAAGCGGTTCTTGAGGGCCCGCAGCGTGCGGTAGGTGCGCTCGCGCTCACCCTCGAACTGGAGCACGCAGTCCACGAGGTGCTCGAGCACGCGCGGGCCGGCCAGCGCGCCGTCCTTCGTGACGTGGCCGACGAGCACGATCGCGATGCCGCGCTGCTTGGCGACGCGCATCAGCATGCCGGCGACCTCGCGGACCTGGCCCACCGAGCCGGGGGCCCCGCTCAGCTCGGTCGCGCTGAGCGTCTGGACGGAGTCGATCACGCAGACGTCCGGACACTCGCGCTCCAGCGTCGCCACGACCACGTCGGCATCGGTCTCCGCGAGCACGGGCACCTGCAGCGCCGCGTCGCCGAGCCGCGCCGCGCGGAGCCGCACCTGCGCGGCCGACTCCTCGCCCGTCACGTAGAGCGTGCGGCGACCGCCGGCGGCGAGCCGGCCGAGCGCCATGTTCGTGAGCGTCGACTTGCCGATCCCCGGCGCGCCGCCGAGCAGGACGAGCGAGCCGGGGACGATCCCGCCGCCGAGCACGCGATCGAGCTCCGCGATCCCGCAGCGCAGGCGCGGGAGCTCGGTGGCATCGACCTCCGCGAGGAGGACGGGGGAGCGCGCGGCGGCGGCGCGGGCGCGACCGGCGCCGGCGGTGGGGCCCGCGGAGCGCGCGGCCCGCTCCTCGACGAGCGTGTTCCAGGCGCCGCAGCCGGGGCAGCGGCCGTGCCAGCGAGCCTCGGCGTGGCCGCAGGCGCTGCACACGTGGAGACTCGAGGGGCGGGCCATCGGACGGCCCAGCCTACGCGTCGCCCCCGACGACCCCGAGCGCGCGGCCCGGGCTCAGCCGTGGGCGGCGTCGAGCGCGCGCGCGACGTCGGCGAGCAGGTCCGCGGCCGCTTCGCAGCCGGCGCTGAAGCGGATGAAGCCCTCGGGCACGGCGTCCGTCGCCCAGCGCGCGCGCCGCTCCGCCGTCGAGTGCAGGCCGCCGAAGCTGGTCGCCTCGAAGACCAGGTCGCACGCCGCGAGGAAGCGCTGCGCGCGCGCCGCGTGGGCGAGCGTGAAGCCGAGCACCGGTCCGAAGCGCCGCATCTGCCGCGCGGCGACGGCGTGGGCCGGGTCGGTCGGCAACCCGGGGTAGCGCACGGAGGACACGTCGGACCGCCGCGCGAGCAGCTCGGCGAGCGCCTGCGCGTTCGCGCACTGGCGCTCGAGGCGCACGTCGAGCGTCGCCAGCGAGCGGTGCGCGAGCCAGGCCTCGAAGGGCCCGGGGACGGCGCCGCCGAGCACGCGCCAGGCGCGCAGCGCCGCGAGCCGCTCGGGGTCGCGGGTGGCGACGTGACCGAACGTCAGGTCGCTGTGACCCGTCAGGGCCTTCGAGCCGCTCGCGAGCGAGACGTCGGCGCCGAGCTCGAGCGGACGCTGGTCGAGCGGGGTCGCGAGCGTGTTGTCGACGAGCACGGCGGCGCCGGCCGCGTGGGCGGCCGCGGCGAGGGCCGCGACGTCGCAGACGTCGAGCCCGGGGTTGCTGGGCGTCTCGAGCCACACCAGGGTCGCGCCGTCGAGCGCCGCGCCGATCGCCGCGTCCTCTGTCGGCACGAGCCGGACCTCGACGCCGCGCGGGGCCAGCTGCTCCTGCGCCAGGGCGCGCACGCCGGGGTAGCCGTCCGCCGGGGCGACGAGCACGTCGCCGGGGCCCAGCCAGGGCAGCAGGACCGCGCCGATGGCCGCCATCCCCGAGGCGAAGACCACGGCGTCGCCGCCCTCGAGCTCGCCGAGCGCCGCCTCGTAGCGCGCCCACGTGGGATTGCCGTGGCGGTTGTACCCGCTGAGCGCGGCGTCGACGTCGCCGGCGAGGTGGTAGGGCGAGGCGAACGTCGGGCCCGGCAGGAAGGGGGCGCCCTGCACGGGCTCGGGCAGCCCGGCGTGCACCACCCGGGTGCCCGGAAGCGGGGCATCGCCGCCCGGGTCGGCCACCGGCGGCTCAGCCATCGCCCGCGCGCTCGCGGGCCGCGAACGCCGCGCGCTTGTGCGAGGAGTCGCAGAACGGCTTGGTGCTCGACCGCCCGCAGCGACAGAGCACGAGCGGGCCCTCCGGCAGCTCGTAGGCGGTGCCGTCGGCGTCGATCAACCGCACCGGGCCGGTGACCTTGTACGGGCCGCTGTCGCGCACCTTGATCTCGACCCGCTCCATCCGCCCCCGCCTTCCGCGCACCGCGACTTACCGATTGACTCCGTGTTGCAGCGGTCAACGCTACCGAGGAGGAACCATGGGCAAGATCGGCAGGCCGTCACCGGCGATGATCGTGGCGATCATCGCGCTCGTGATGGCGACGACCGGCTCGGCCGTCGCGGCCGTGACCTACGCGCGCAACGCCGGCGCGGTCGACGGCAGGAGCGCCGTGGGCGCCGGCTCCTCCGTCTCGCGCGCCGCCGGCAAGCTCGTCGCGACGGCGCGCAGCGGCGCCGGCCGCGGACGCATTCCGGCGAAGTTCCTCGCCCTGCCCCCGGCCAGCAGCCCGACCGCGGGCTTCGCGCGTGCCGTGCCGGTCGCGGACAACGCCACGAGCGCCGCCGTCACGCTCGTGGACCTCGGCGGCTTCGGCGCGCTGACGCTCTCCTGCGCGGACGAGAACGCGAAGGCCGGCACCGCCGACCCATCGTCGAAGGTCACGTTCACGAACAGCTCGGCCGAGCCGCTCGGGCTCGCGCGCTCGATCGGGAACGGCGCGCCGGGCGTGTCGGGTCTCGCGCCCGGAACCGTCACGAGCTTCACCGTCAAGGGCTCGAGCACGTTCGAGCTGGAGCTGCAGCGCGGCGCCGAGGTCGTGCTGATCCGCGGCGCGCTGCGCCAGGACGTGCCCGGCCCGCTCGGCGGCTCGTGCCTCGCCTTCGGCCTGACCGTGCGCGGCGGCTGAGCCGGCCGGGTGGAACGCGACGGGGCGGCCACGTGGCCGCCCCGTCGAGGAGTCAAACTGCGTCGTCCAGCGCCTAGGTGGTCGGCTCCTCGCCCTCGCCCGGCGTCTCGAGCTCGGGGACGTCGCCGCTCTCGGCGCCGACGCCGACGGGCTGCGGTGCCCGCGCGGGCTCGATCACCGACAGTGCGACCTCGCGGTCGTCGCCCTCGGGCGCCACGTCGACGAGCACGGTCGCGCCCTCGGGCAGCTCGGAGCGCAGGACGAAGTCCGCGAGCGGATCCTCGATGTAACGCTGGATCGCGCGGCGCAGCGGCCGGGCGCCCATCGCCGGGTCCCAGCCCTTGTCGACGAGCAGGTCCTTCGCCGCGTCGGTGAGCTCGAGCTGGAGCTGGCGCTCCTTCATCGACTCGCGGACGTGGCGCATGAGCAGCTCGACGATGTGGCGGATCTCCTCGCGCTGGAGCTTGTGGAACACGATCACGTCGTCGATCCGGTTGAGGAACTCGGGTCGGAAGACCTTCTTGAGCTCGCCCATGATCCGGTTCTTCATGTCGTCGTACGTGATGCCGGTCTCGTCGTCGGAGATCGCGAAGCCCAGCGGCGTGTTGCGCGCGATCTCGGCGGCGCCGATGTTCGAGGTCATGATCACGAGCGCGTGCCGGAAGTCGACCGTGCGCCCCTGGGCGTCGGTCAAGCGGCCGTCCTCGAGGATCTGCAGCAGGATGTTGAAGACGTCCGGGTGCGCCTTCTCGATCTCGTCGAGCAGCAGCACG
>DAIOGP010000103.1:0-5993 GCA_036745135.1 Solirubrobacteraceae bacterium | reverse complement strand
CCGAGACGCTCAACGACCAGGCCGCCAATCGCCTGCTCAAGACGCTCGAGGAGCCCGCCGACTACGCGCACCTGATCCTGATCGCCGATCGCCTCGGCGAGGTCCTGCCGACGATCGCATCGCGCTGCCAGCTCGTGCGCTTCGAGCCGTTGCCGGCCGTCACGCTCGCGGCGCAGCTCGAGCGCGACGGGGTCCCGGCCGCGACGGCCCTGGCGAGCGCGCGGCTCGCGCGCGGGGACGGCGGCCGCGCGCGGATGCTCGCCGGCGCGGAGGGCGTCGAGCTGCGCGCAGAGGTCGAGCGCCTCGCCGGCGCCGCGCTCGCGCACGACCTCTCCGAGCGCCCGTGGCTGGCGCTGCTCGCCCGCGCCAAGCGGTCCGGCGAGGCCGCCGAGCGCGCTGTTCAGGACGAGGCGGCGCAGGCGCTCGAGCTGGCCGCCAAGGCGGACCGCAAACGCGTCACGACGGAGCTCGACCAGCGCGCCCAGCGCGCCCGGCGCCGCGCGCAGACGGGCGAGCTCGACCTCGCGCTCGAGCTCGCCGGCGCATGGTTCCGCGACCTCGCCTGCGTCGCCGACGGCGCGCCCGAGCTGGCGTTCAACAGCGATCGTGCGGCGGCCCTCGCCGAGGGCGCGGCGGGCCACGACGCCCACGTGATGAGGGAGGCGGTGGACCTCGTCGAGGACACTCGTCGCCGCCTGAAGCTCAACGTCAGCGAGGAGCTCGCCTGCGAGGCGCTCGCCTCGCGCCTCGCGCGCGCGCTCGACGCGGCGCCCACGCCTGCCTGACGCCTCACGCCGCCGAGACGGCATCTGGCCTCGCCCTCGCGGTGATAGGTTCGCTCGCGGTGCACCGTCGCCTCGAGACGTCGCTTCCGCCGCTCGTCCGGCAGCTCGCCGGCGATCCGCTCGCGCTCGGCCGGGCCGCGCGGTCGCGGCGCTCCGAGCGGCTCGCGCCGCGCACGTCGAGCGCCGACCGCGTCGTCCCCTCGATCTGCCCGTATTGCGCCGTCGGATGCGGCCAGCGCGTCTACGTGCAGGACGAGCGCATCACCCAGATCGAGGGCGATCCCGACAGCCCGATCTCGCGCGGGCGGCTGTGCCCCAAGGGGTCCGCCACGAAGAGCTACGTGACGAGCCCGCTGCGCGAGACGAAGGTGAAGTACCGCCGCCCCCACGGCACGGAGTGGGAGGAGCTCCCGCTCGACACGGCGATGGACATGATCGCCGACCGCGTGATCGCCACCCGCGCGGCGACGTGGGAGGAACGCGACGGCGACATGACGCTCAAGCGCACGCTGGGCTTCGCGAGCCTCGGCGGCGCGACGCTCGACAACGAGGAGAACTACCTGATGAAGAAGTTCTTCTCGGCGCTCGGCGCGATCCAGATCGAGAACCAGGCGCGCATATGACACTCCGCCACGGTCCCCGGTCTGGGGACCTCGTTCGGGCGCGGCGGCGCCACCACGTTCCAGCAGGACCTGCAGAACGCGGACTGCATCGTCATCCAGGGGTCGAACATGGCCGAGTGCCATCCGGTCGGCTTCCAGTGGGTGATGGAGGCCAAGCGGCGCGGCGCGAAGGTCATCCACGTCGATCCGCGCTTCACGCGCACGAGCGCCGTGGCGGACCTGCACGTCCCGCTGCGCGCGGGCAGTGACATCGCGTTCCTCGGCGCGATCGTCAACCACATCCTCGAGCAGGGCCGCGAGTTCCGCGAGTACGTCGTGCGCTACACGAACGCCGCGACGATCATCGACGAGCGCTTCGTCGACACGGAGGACCTCGACGGGCTCTTCTCGGGCTGGGATCCGGAGGACGGCGGCTACGACCAGACGACGTGGCAGTACGCGGGCATGCAGGCGTCCGCCGCCGCCGGCAAGCGCGAGCAGGGCGCCACCACGGGCGAGCAGTCCCACGGCGCGCACGGGATGACGCTCGAGCCCGATGCGGAGCCCGAGCGCGACGAGACGCTCCAGCACCCGCGCTGCGTGTTCCAGCTCCTGCGCCGGCACTTCCGCCGCTACACGCCCGAGCTCGTCGAGGACGTCTGCGGGGTCCCGCGCGAGCTCTTCCTCGAGGTCGCCGAGACGCTGTGCGCGAACTCGGGGCGCGAGCGCACCGCGGCCTTCTGCTACTCGGTCGGCTGGACGCAGCACACCGTCGGCGTCCAGTACATCCGGACGGCCGCGATCGTCCAGCTGCTGCTGGGCAACATGGGCCGGCCGGGTGGGGGGATCATGGCGCTGCGCGGGCACGCGTCGATCCAGGGATCGACGGACATCCCGACGCTCTACAACATCCTCCCGGGCTACCTGCCGATGCCCCACGCCCGGGCGCACCAGGGACTGGCCGACTACGTCCAGGCCGATGCGCCCGCAACGGGGTACTGGGGCCACATGGACGCCTACACGGTGAGCCTGCTCAAGGCGTGGTGGGGCGACGCGGACACGCCCGAGAACGACTTCTGCTTCGACCATCTGCCGCGCATCACGGGCGATCACTCCACCTACCCGACGGTGCTCGGCATGCGCGACGGGAAGGTCAAGGGCTTCTTCGTGATCGGCGAGAACCCGGCGGTCGGCTCGGCCAACGCCAAGCTCCACCGCACCGCGATGGCGAAGCTCGACTGGCTCGTCGTGCGCGACATCGAGACGGGCGAGCTCGTGACGGAGGCGATCGGGACCGAGGTCTTCTTCCTGCCGGCCGCCGCGCACACCGAGAAGGACGGCTCGTTCACGAACACCCAGCGCCTGCTGCAGTGGCACCACAAGGCCATCGAGCCGCCGGGCGACTGCCGCTCGGAGCTGTGGTTCATGTTCCACCTCGGGCGCCGCATCCGGGCCAAGCTCGCGGCGTCGACCGATCCGAAGGACCGGCCGATCCTCGACCTCACGTGGGACTACCCGACGCAGGGACCGCACGAGGAGCCGAGCGCCGACGCCGTGCTCGCCGAGATCAACGGTTTCGACGGCGACGGGCGGCCGCTCTCGGGCTACACCGCGCTCAAGGCCGACGGCTCGACCGCCTGCGGGTGCTGGATCTACTGCGGCGCGCGCGCCGACGGCGTCAACCAGGCGGCGCGGCGCAAGCCCGGCCGCGAGCAGACCTGGGTCGCGCCGGAGTGGGGCTGGGCGTGGCCGATGAACCGGCGCATGCTCTACAACCGCGCCTCCGCCGCCCCCGACGGCGCGCCGTGGTCCGAGCGCAAGCGTTACGTCTGGTGGGACGCGGAGCGCGGCACGTGGACCGGCGAGGACGTCCCGGACTTCAAGGCCGACATGCCGCCCGGCTACGAGCCGCCGGAGGGCGCGCGGGCGGAGGACGCGCTGCGCGGCGACGAGCCGTTCGTCATGCAGGCCGACGGGCGCGGCTGGCTGTACGCGCCGAGCGGCCTCGTCGACGGCCCGTTCCCGACGCACTACGAGCCGCACGAGTCGCCGTTCGACAACGCGCTCTACGGGCAGCGGGCCAACCCCGCCCGCCAGCGCTTCGAGCGCGACGACAACCGCTCGAACCCGGCGCACGGAGCGCCGGGGGCGGACGTCTTCCCGTTCGTCATGACGTCCTACCGGCTCACCGAGCATCACACCGCCGGCGGCATGACGCGCACGCTGCCCTACCTCTCCGAGCTGCAGCCGGAGATGTTCTGCGAGGTCTCGCCCGAGCTGGCCGCCGAACGCGGCCTCGAGCACGGCGGCTGGGCGACGATCGTCAGCTCGCGCGCCGCGATCGAGGCGCGCGTGATCGTGACGGAGCGCATGGCGCCGCTGCGCGTGCGCGGCCGGCTGCTGCACCAGGTCGGCCTGCCCTACCACTGGGGCACGAGCGGGCTCGCCACCGGCGACTCGGCGAACGACCTGTTCGCGCTGGCGCTCGACCCCAACGTCCACATCCAGGAGGTCAAGGCCGCGACCTGCGACATCCGCCCCGGGCGCCGGCCGCGCGGCCCCGCGCTGCTCGAGCTCGTGGCCGCCTATCGCGCCCGCGCCACGGCGCCGAGCCCAGGCGGGGCCGGCCGGCCATGAGCTACGAGCTCGAGACGATCGCGTGGCCGTCGAGCTACGGCGCCGAGGCGCGACCGCGCATGGGCTTCTTCACCGACACGTCGGTCTGCATCGGCTGCAAGGCGTGCGAGGTGGCGTGCAAGGAGTGGAACGAGGTGCCCGAGGACGGCCGCGAGTTCACCGGCGAGTCCTACGACAACACGAGCGCGCTCGGCGCGAACACCTGGCGCCACGTGGCGTTCATCGAGGGCCGCCGGCCGGCGGACGCCGCGCACGCGCCGCCGGAGTCGCTCGCCCAGGCGGCGACGCTGCGCGACCTGATGGGCGAGGTCGAGCTGCCGGTGCGCCAGGACGGCGACGGGATGCGCTGGCTGATGAGCTCGGACGTGTGCAAGCACTGCACGCGCGCCGCCTGCCTCGAGGTCTGCCCGACCGGCGCGCTCTTCCGCACCGAGTTCGGCACCGTCGTCGTGCAGGAGGACGTCTGCAACGGCTGCGGCTACTGCATCCCCGCGTGCCCGTTCGGCGTCATCGACCAACGCAAGCCCGACGGCCGGGCCTGGAAGTGCACCCTCTGCTACGACCGGCTCAAGGACGACCTGGAGCCGGCCTGCGCGAAGGCCTGCCCGACGGAGTCGATCCAGTTCGGCCCGCTCGACGAGCTGCGCGAGCGCGCGGCGGTGCGCGTGGAGGCGCTGCGGGCGGCGGGCGAGCCCGCCGCCCGCCTCTACGGCGCCGATCCGCACGACGGCGTCGGCGGCTTCGGCGCCTTCTTCCTGCTCCTCGACGAGCCCGAGGTCTACGGCCTGCCGCCCGACCCGATCGTGACGACGCGCGACCTCGGCGCCATGTGGCGGGCCGCGGGCGCCGCGGGCGCGGCGCTCGTCGCCGGCGTCGCGCTCGCGTTCGCCGGGGGGCGGCGATGAGCGTCCCGCTCGAGCGCGGCGGCCGGACCGGTGGCAGGCGGCGCGGGGGCGGGGCGCGCGGGGAGCGGCGGATGGTGCCGGCGGCTGAGCCTCGCTCCTACTACGGGCGCCCGGTGATCAAGGCGCCGGTGTGGAAGCCCGAGGTGCCGGTCTACTTCTTCGCCGGCGGCATGGCCGGCGGGGCCTCGACGCTCGCGCTCGCCGCCGACGCCCTGGGCAACCGCACGCTCGCGCGGCGCGCGTGGATCGTCGCGTTCGCCGGCATGGCGGCGAGCCCGCCGCTGCTGATCGCGGACCTCGGCCGGCCCGAGCGCTTCCTCAACATGCTGCGCGTCTTCAAGCCGAGCTCGCCGATGAGCATGGGCGCGTGGATCCTGAGCGGCTACGGCGCGTCGGTCCCGCTCGTCCTCGCGCACGAGCTGACGGGCGCGTTCGCGCGCCTCGACCCGGTCGGCCGCGTGGGCGCCGGCGTGCTCGGGCCGCTGCTCTCCACCTACACGGCCGTGCTCGTGGCGAACACCGCGGTGCCGGTCTGGCACGAGGCCCATCGCGAGCTGCCGTTCGTGTTCGCGGCCGGCTCCGCGGCGAGCGCCGGCGCGGCGGTGGCCATCGCCTCGCCCGCAGCCTGCGCGGCGCCGGCCCGGCGGCTCGCCGTCGGCGGCGCGCTCGCCGAGCTCGGCTCCATGACGCTCATGGAGCGCCGTCTCGGACCGCTCGGCGAGCCCTACCGCCACGGTGAGTCAGGGCGGATCGCCCGCCGCTCGAAGCTGCTGACCGCCGCGGGCGCCGCCGTCCTCGCGCGCGGGCGCCGGCGCCGCAGCTCGGCGATCGTCGGCGGCGGGCTCGTGCTCGCCGGCGCGCTGCTCGAGCGGCGCGCCATCTTCACGGCCGGCTTCGCGTCCGCTGCGGACCCGACGTACACCGTCGGGCCGCAGCGGGCGCGCCTCGATCGAGCGCGGCAGGCGAGCTAGTTGCCGGGTCCCGGACGCTCGCTCCGCGTCCGGCGATCGCCTGCGCCGGGCTCGCGGTCGCTCGACGCGTCGAGGCGCCGATTGCGCAGCACC
>DAIOGP010000102.1:0-6075 GCA_036745135.1 Solirubrobacteraceae bacterium | reverse complement strand
GGCTCGCCCCGGCCGCCCGGATCGTCTCGATCGGCCCGGTCACGAGCACGACGCTACGCGAGCACGGCCTCGAGCCCCACATCGAGGCCACCCGCCACGATATCGACGGGTTGGTAGCGGCGTTGGTTGAGGATGCCGGGGGAGGCACCGACGCGGGGGCACGGGCACGCGGAGCTGGTAGGTCATAGTTGACAGTTGACAGCTGACAGAGAACCCCGGGGCGAGCGGCCTCGCTCATCGCCCAGGGTTGTCGGGCGATGGACCTGGGACGCTGGTATTTGGCCGGCGGCCGACGTGCCGAGCGCGACGTGTCAGCTGTCAACTCGAACCCTCCGCCGTCACCGGCGCCCCAAACCCCCTTGCTCCCCATCACCTTCCTCTCCGACTACGGGCGCGATGATGACTTCGTGGGCGTGTGCCATGGCGTGATGGCGCGGCTGGCGCCGCAGGCGCGCGTGATCGACATCGCGCACGGGATCCCGCGGCACGCGGTGCGCCACGGCGCGCTCGTCCTGCGCAACACGTTGCCCTTCACGCCCCCGGGCGTGCACCTCGCGGTCGTCGACCCCGAGGTCGGCTCGCGCCGGCGCCCCGTCGCGCTGCGCACGGCCGAGGAGGACCGGCTGCTCGTCGGGCCCGACAACGGCCTGCTCGCCCCCGCCGCCGAGCGCTTCGGCGGCGTCGTCGAGGCCGTCGACCTGACGGGCTCGCCGCTGCGGCTCGAGCCGGTCTCGGCCACCTTCCACGGGCGCGACATCTTCGCGCCGGTCGCCGCCCGGCTCGCCGCCGGCGATTCGCTCGCCGGCTCGGGCGAGCCGCTCGATCCCGCCGAGCTCGCGTCGCTCGTCCTCCCGCGCGCGCAGGTCGAGGGCGACGCGCTCGTCGCGCACGCGCTGACGATCGACCGCTTCGGCAACGTGCAGCTCGACGCCGCCCACGAGGACGTGCTCGCAGCCGGGCTGAGCATCGGGCAGCAGGTCGAGCTGTGCTGCGGCACGGAGCGCTTCTACGCCCACCTGGCGCGCACCTTCGCGGACGTTCGCCCCGGCGAGATCATCGTGTACGAGGACGCCTACGGCGCGCTCGCGATCGCGATCAACCGCGGCGACGCGGCCGAGACGCTGCAGCTCGCGGCCGACGCCGAGCTGCGCATCCGGCCTCGGTGAGCGCGGCGCTCGGCAGCCCGCGGCTGCACCTGCGCACCGTCGACTCGACGAACGCGCGGGCGCGGGCGCTCGCCGTCGCAGGCGCCCCGCACGGCACGCTCGTCACCGCCGACGTCCAGACCGCGGGGCGCGGCCGGCAGGGTCGCGCGTGGAGCGCGCCGCCGCGCCGCGCGGTCCTGTGCTCGTTGGTACTGCGCGAGCCGCCGCGCCTGCTCGCGCTCGTCGCCGCGTTGGCGGTGGCGGACGTGGCCGGGCCCGACGCCCGCATCAAGTGGCCCAACGACGTGCTGCTCGCGGGCCGCAAGCTCGCGGGCGTCCTGATCGAGGGCCGCCCGCAGGAGCACTGGGCCGTCCTCGGGATCGGGCTCAACGTGGCCACGCGGCCGGAGGACTTCCCGCCCGAGCTGCGCGACCGGGCGACCTCGCTGGGACGCGAGCCGGCGGCGGTCGAGCCGACGCTGGCCGAGCTGCTCACGGCGCTCGCCCGCCGGCTGGCCGAGCCGGAGCCGGACGCGCTCGCCGCCTACCGGGAGCGCGACACGCTGCGCGGCCTGGCGATCACGTGGGCGGGCGGACGCGGACGCGCCGCCGGCATCGACGGCGACGGACGCCTCGTGGTCGAGCTCGCCGACGGGACGACGACGGCGCTCGACGCGGGCGAAGTCCACCTCGGCGGGGCGGCGGCGCCCGGCTGAGCCGCCGGGAAGCCGCCCGCTACTCGTCGACCGCGAAGCCCTCGAGCTCCGACTCGTCGAGCACCTCGTCCTCGTCGAGCAGGTCGTCGTCCTCGAGCGGGTCGTCGAAGCCGTCGTCCTCGAGCAGGTCGTCCTCGGCGACGTCGGGCTCGCCGGCTTCGAGATCGTCATCGAGCTCTTCTGCGTTCATCGCCTCGGTGTGGTCGGGGGACACGTCCTCGTCAACGATCTTGGCACCACCGCGCGAGCGGCGGGAGCCCCCGGCCCCGGCGCCCGAGCGCGGCGCCCGGCGCGCGGCCGGCGAGGCGTCGCCGCCGGGCTCGGCGGACCCGGGCTCGCCGTCGAGCGCGCGCGTGGACCCCGCCGCCGTCTGCGTCGCGAGTCCCGTCTCGCCCTCGGCGCGGGCGCCCTTGCGCCGGCGCCGCGAGCCGCGGCCACGGCGGCCCTTGGGGAAGTTGCGCAGCAGCTCGCGCGCGAGCGCCGCGGGCTTGCGCGCCATGCGGGTGCGCGCCCCGCGCAGGACCTCCTCGCCCTCGGGCGAGTGCGAGACCGCCGCCGCGAGCAGCGCCGCGGAGAGGCGGCGATCGTGCTTGCGGGACGCGTGCACGATCCGGCGCGCGTTGCGCGCGTGCGCCTGGCCCGAGGAGTTGACGAGCAGCCCGAGCAGGCGCTTGGTCTCGGGCCAGCGCTGCACCGCGTACTCCTCGTGCACGTCGCGGGTGTATTCCGCCAGGCGCCAGATCCAGGCGTTGGCCTGGTCACGCCGGCCGATCTGGCGCTCGGCCAGCGCCTGGAGCATCACCTTGACGCCCTCGCGGCGCTCGTCGCGCGGCCACGTGCCGATCATGTCGACGGCCTCGTCGAACGCCTCCGCGTCGCGCAGCAGCGCGATCTCCTGCAGGGCCCGCACGCGCAGCGCGGCCACCCGGTTGCGCTGCACGGTGGTGAGCAGGAAGCGGCGGCGCAGCTCGCCCGACTGGTCGAACGTCAGCATCGTGCGCGCGCGTCGCCAGCCGGTCGCGGTGACGCGGGCGCCCGCGAGCGCAGCCCACACGTGCTGCTCGCCGTAGTCGAGGTGCTCGACCGCGATCCGCCACAGCTCGCGCTCGAAGACCTCGTGCCGCCGCTCTTCGTCCGCCGTGACCGGCAGCACGCGGCGCTCGACGCGCAGCCGGCGACCACGTCCGCGCCGCACCGGGCCGACGACGATCGCTCCACCGCGGTAGACGTCGCGGTCGAGCAGCGAGTGGAGCGTCACGACGGGGTCGTCGTGACGCGTCGCGGGGTGCACGAAGTCGATCACGATCCCGGCCTCCTTGCCCGGGTGTCGGCGCGTCACGCGGCCGACGCGCTGCTGGTAGATCCGCCTCGAGGCGGTCGGGGCGAGGTGCATGCAGACGGTCGCGCGCGGCGAGTTCCACCCCTCGGCGAGCAGCTGCGCGTTGACCAGCACGTCGATCTCGCCGCGCTCGTAGGCGGCGAGGATCTGCGCCAGCTCGCGCTTGGGCGTCTCGCCCGAGACGGCCTGGGCTTTGAGCCCGGCGTCGCGGAAGGCCTGGGCGACGTTGTACGCATGCCGGACCCCCGCCGCGTAGACGACCCCGGGCACGCCGTTGAAGCGGGTCTTGTAGAGGTCCGCGATCGCGGAGTTGAACGGCTGCTGGTCGAGCAGCTCGGCCAGCATCTCCTGGTCGAACTCGGTGTCGACCTCGCCGCGGCGCAGCGGGACCTTGGCGATCGTGCGCACGCCGGGGCCGGGCGGGATGCGCACCGAGCGCAGGGGCGCGATCACGCCGCGCCGCGCGGCCTGCGCGAGGTCGAAGCGCGAGGTCTGCGTCGGGAAGAGGTCGGTGACGTGGCGCGCGATCAGCGCGCCGGTCGCGGTCATGCCGATGAAGATCGGGCCCGACCACGCGCGGATCGCCGCGCTCGTCTTCTCGCCGAGCGCGGTGTGCGCCTCGTCGCAGATCACGATCGTGTAGGCGTCGGAGATCTTGCCCGCGTTGCGGACGAACCACTGGTAGGTCTCGACCGTCACGGGGCCGCGAGCGGCGTCGTGGCCGGCGAGCAGCGCGGGCGAGATCCGCTTGGCGTAGCCGCGATCGCGCAGCTCGCCGTGGAACTGGTCGACGAGGTTGCGGCGGTGCGTGAGGATCAGGACGCCGCCGGTGTGCGACGCCTCGACGAAGCCCAGGGCCGCGACGGTCTTGCCCGCCCCGGTCGCATGCTCGAACCAGAAGCGCTTGGCCGCGTTCGGATCGTCGGGCTGCTCGGCGAGCTGGACGTCCTCGTCGAGCTCGGGCTCGTCCTCCCAGTCGCGCGGCTCCTCGTCGGGCTCGTCCTCCTCGATGTCCTCCTCGCCCGGGATCGCTGCCGAGGCGAGCGGTGGCGGCGGCGCGGCAGCGAGCGCCCCGTTCGCGCGGCCGTTGCCGTTCTGGCGCTGGGTCTCCGCGAGCAGCGCGGTGAGCGTGCCCGAGAGGGCGTCGACCTGGTGCGCCGAGAGGACGGTGCCGTCGACGAGCACGGGCTCCTCCTCGGACAGCAGACGCTCGAGTCCGAGCAGCAGCGAGAACTCGCGCCGCCAGGCGACCGAGGGGGCCGTCGCGCCCGCGTCGAGCTCGGCCAGCGCGGCGTCGAGCGCGCGCCTGCGCGGCGTGTCGGGGGCGAGCGCCTCCGCGAGGGACTCGCCCTCGTGCAGGAACGGCTCGCGCGTGAACGCCTCGGCGCGCTCGAGCGCGCCGGAATCGGGAAGGGACGTGGCCACGGCGGCCAGCTGGATTGCGTCAGCCATGAGACAGCCTTGCGTGTGAGCACGGACGCATCGCCCGTACTGCGAAGCTCGCTTCCTCCGGGGGATGCCGGTATCGACCGGATCCGCGCTGTGGGGGTTGCGTTACGAGGAATTGAAGCAGACGCGGCGGACCGGCGGCGGCCACGCCGGGCGCAGCGGGCGACGACCGGTGCGGGCCGTGTGCAACGCTTGGCCCATGCGACGTCTGGCACTGTGGCTCGGGGGCGCCGCTGTCGCGGCCGTCATCGCGGTCGGCCTGGCGCAGACGGGCGGCAAGGACACGAGCGCGCGACCGAAGACGCTCGGGGCGGGCGAGATCCAGCGCGCGTACGCGGGCGCCGCGCCCGAGCTGGCAGCGCTCTCCCGCCAGGCGAACGCGCTGCTGCCGGGGGGTCGCGCCGGGCTCGAGGCGCGCCTGCGCCGGCTGCGCGGCACGCCGGTCGTCGTGAACGTGTGGGGCTCCTGGTGCGGGCCGTGCCGAGCGGAGTTCCCGCACTTCCAGCGCCAGGCGCTCGCGTTCGCCAAGCGCGTCGCGTTCGTCGGCGTCGACACGCAGGACAACCGCGGCAACGCGACCAAGTTCCTGCGCGCGAGCCCCGTCCCCTACCCCAGCTACGAGGACCCGCGCGGCGCCTTCGCGTCGTCGCTGCACGTCATCGGCCTGCCCGTCACTGTGTTCTACGATCGCGGCGGGAAGCGCACGATCCACCAGGGTCCCTACCGCAGCAACGCCGAGCTGGCCGCCGACGTCCGGCGCTACGCGCTCGGCCAGGCGTGAGCCCGACCGTCCGCCCCGCGCGCGACGCGAGCGAGCGCGAGGAAGCGCTCGCCCTGCGCCATGCAGTCTTCTGCGTCGAGCAGGACGTGCCGCTCGACGAGGAGTTGGACGGACGCGACGCCGAGGCGCTGCAGCTCGTCGCGCTCGAGTCGGGCGCCGTGCTGGGCACCTGCCGACTGCTGCTGGAGGGCGAGCGCGCGGTCCTCGGTCGCATGGCCGTCGCCGCGCCGGCGCGCGGCCGCGGCATCGGCGCCGCGCTGCTCGAGGCCGCCGACGCCGCGGCGCGCGCCGCGGGAGCCCGGCACGTCGTGCTCGCCGCGCAGCTCGCCGCGCGAGGCCTCTACGAGCGTTACGGCTACGCCGCTTCCGGTGCGAGCTTCCTGGACGCCGGCATCGAGCACGTGCGCATGGAGAAGCCGCTTGCCTGAAATCCGCATCGACCCGCTGAGCGGCCTCAAGACGATCGTCGCCGCGGCGCGCTCGGGCCGGCCCGGCGGCGGCTTCCACGTCGAGCCGCCCCCGCCGATCGCCGCCGCGGACGATCCCTTCGCGGCCGGCAACGAGGACCGCACGCCGCCGGAGGTCGGCGCCCTGCGGCCCGACGGCGGCGCGCCCGACGCGCCGGGCTGGTCGGTCCGCGCGTTC
>DAIOGP010000101.1:0-6088 GCA_036745135.1 Solirubrobacteraceae bacterium | reverse complement strand
GCAGCGGCGCGTGCTCGCGCGTGTGGTCGGTGCCGGGCGCGGTCGGGTCGCAGCCGTGGTCGGCGGTGAGCACGAGCAGGTCGTCCTCGCCGAGGCGCTCGAGCCAACCGGCGACCGCCGCGTCGATCGCCTGCAGCGCGGCGTGGAAGCCGGCGATGTCCTTGCGATGGCCGTAGACCTGGTCTGTGTCGACGAGGTTCGCGAACACGAGGCCGTGCGCGAGCTCCCCGAGCAGCTCGTCGATGCGCGCGATGGCGGTCGGGTTGTCGGGCGCGTGGTGCTCCTGGCTCACGCCGACGCCCGCGAACACCTGCGCGACCTTGCCGACCGCGTGGACCGGCACGCCGCGGGCGCGCAGCGCCTCGAGGTAGCTGGGCGCGGGCGGCGGCAGCGCGAGGTCGCGGCGGCCGTCCGTGCGCGCGAACGCGCCCGGCGAGCCGCTGAACGGCCGCGCGATCACGCGCCCGACGGCGTGCCGCCCGTGCAGCTCGGCGCGCGCCAGCGCGCACGCCGCGTAGAGCTCCTCGGGCGCCATCACGTCGACGTGCGCGGCGATCTGCATCACGGAGTCCTGCGACGTGTAGACGATCAGCGCGCCGGTGCGCAGCTGCTCGGGGCCGAAGTCCTCGAGCGCGGCCGTCCCGGAGTAGGGCCGGTTGCAGAGCACGTCGCGGCCCCACGCGGCGCTCAGCCGCTCGATCAGGTGCGGCGGGAAGCCCTGGGGGTAGGTCGGCGGCGGCGTCGCGGCCACGACGCCCATCAGCTCCCAGTGCCCGGCCGTCGTGTCCTTGCCCGGGCCGAGCGCGTGCAGGCGCCCGTGGAGCACCGGGCGGGCGGCGGGCGGCACGCCGCGCAGCGGGATGATCGAGCCGAGCCCGAGCGCCCCGAGCACCGGGAGCGCGAGGCCGCCCGCGGCCTCGGCGAGGTGGCCGAGCGTGTTGGCGCCGGCGTCGCCGTAGTCGGCCGCGTCGGGCAGCGCGCCGACCCCGCAGGCGTCGAGGACGACGACGACCGCGCGCCGGCTCACGCGGATAGGGCGCGCTGGGGACAGCGGGCTGCGCGGGCGCGGATCACCGCGCGATTGTGTCAGCCGCGCTGGCCGGCGGCCGCATGGTCGCCGGCCGCGCCGCCCGCCGCGGCGGACCCCACCGGCACGGCGGGCTCCACCGCTGCGGCGGACCCCAACGGCACCGCCGGCGCCGCGGCCGCCGCGCGGGCCGCGCGCGGGTGGGCGCGGAAGTAGACGTCCTTCAGCCGCTCGGTCTCGAGGTGCGTGTAGAGCTGGGTCGTCGCGATGTCGGCGTGGCCGAGCATCTCCTGGACGGAGCGCAGATCGCAGCCGCCCGCGAGCAGGTGCGTCGCGAACGTGTGACGCAGCGTGTGCGGGCTCATCTTGTGCGCGAGGCCCGCCGCCGTCGCGTGGCGGCGCACGATCTTGTAGAGCCCCTGACGGGTCAGCTCCCCGCCGCGGAAGTTGACGAACAGGTGCGGCTCGGCGCGATCGCCGACGAGCGCCGGGCGTCCCCCGAGGAGGTAGACGCGCAGCGCGGCGACCGCGGCGCTCCCGACCGGCACGAGCCGTTCCTTGGAGCCCTTGCCGCGCGCGCGCAGCACGCCCGCGTCGAGGTCGACGTCGCCGACGTGCAGGCCGGTGGCCTCCGAGGCGCGCAGTCCGCAGGCGTACATGGTCTCCAGCAGCGCGCGGTCGCGCAGCGCGACGGGCGCGGTCCCCGTCGGCTGCGCGAGCAGCCGCTGCACCTCTGCGCGGGCGAGCACCTGCGGGAGCCGGCGCCCGCCCCGGCGCGCGGACAGGCTCGCGGTCGGATCGCCGGAGAGCAGCTCCTCGCGCCGCAGGTGCCGGTAGAACGAGCGCAGGCAGGCCGTCTTGCGCTGCACCGTCGACGGCGCGGCCGGCGCGCGGTCCTCGCCACCGGCCGCGAGCTCCGCCAGGAACTCCGCCAGCGCGCGGTGGTCGACCGTCAGCGCGTCGCGTTGGTGGCGCTGCAGGAAGGCGCCGAACTGGAGCAGGTCGGAGCGGTACGCGTCGAGCGTGTTGCGCGAGAGCCCGCGCTCGAACTCGAGGTAGGCGAGGAAGTCGAGCACGAGGTGCTCGAAGGGGCGCTCCCCGGCGGGTGCGACGACGGCGGCCATCTGGCGGTGTTCTGGCGCGCGCCGCGCGCTCCTGGGAGCTGCAACCGCGCGTTCAGGCCACGCCGGCTCAGCCGGCCGCGTCGAGGCGCCGCGCGAGCAGCAGCAGGCCGACGAGCGATTTGCCGTCCCGGCACTCGGCGATCAGCTCGTCGAGCTCGGCGAGCGGCCACGGGACGAGCTCGATGCGCTCGTCCTCCTCGGCCGCGGGCCGCTGCGGCGCCTCGCTGAGCCCCGTCGCCAGGAACACGTGGATCCGCTCGTCGGAGAAGCCCGGACTGGCGTAGAAGCTCGCGAGCTCCTCCCAGTGCGCGGCGAGCTTGCCGGTCTCCTCGGCGAGCTCGCGCCGCGCGGTCGCGAGCGGCGGCTCCCCGTCGACGTCGAGCTTGCCGGCCGGCAGCTCGAGCAGCGTCTGCTCGCCGGCGGCCTCGCGCGGCTGGCGCACGAGCCACACGCGCTCCCCGTCGCAGGCCACGACGGTCACCGCGCCGGGGTGGGTGACGATCTCGCGCGTGACCTCCTCGCCGTCGGCGTGGCGGAAGCGATCGACGCGCACGCCGGCGATCCGCCCCTGCCAGACGAGCTCGGATCCGATGCGCTCGAACGCGTCGCTCATCGCGCGAGCGCCGCGCCGAGCGCCGTGCCCGCCGCGAGGGCGGCGGCGAAGAACAGCTCGTCCTGATCGAGCCGCCGGCCCATCGTGCGGGTCGGCAGGCCGCTGTCACGGTAGCCGGCCATGTCCGCCCGCGCCGCGCGGCGCTCGTGGCGATCGGGCAGCGCGGCCGCGACCTCGGCGGGCAGCGCCACCGCCACGGGCGCGAGCAGCAGCGCGAGCACGGTCGCGGTGTGGTGCGAGAGCCCGCGGTGGCGCTCGCGCTCGTCCGCGCTCGACATGCGGGCGACGAGCAGCGTCTCGCAGCCGAGCGCGAGCGCGGCGTGCGCGGAGTCGAGCGCCTCGAGGCCGCCGTGCCCGAGCGCGGAGCCCGAGCCGATGATCCCCGGCCCGGGGCCGACGATCGCGCCGTCCCAGTCGAGCTCGGCGAGCCCGTGGTGCAGGGCGCCGGCGGTCGTGATCGCCTCGCCCTCGCCGCCGTGCGCCGCGCCGGCCGTGAGGTGCCCGGCGAGCAGCCCGCGGGCGCGCAGCTCGCGCACGACGCGCGACAGCGCCCCCGGGAGCGCGCCGCCGCCGGTCTGCACGTAGCCGACGCGGGCGCCGAGCGCGCCCTGCGCCGCGCCCCAGGCCACGCACGGGAGCTGGCCGTGGAGGGCGAGCACCGCGGCCGGTCGCTCGAGCGGCACCGCGAGCGCCTCGCCCTCGACGGGCAGGACGGCGTGCTGGAGGCTCGTGTAGTTGAGCTTCATCACGTGCGCGCCGGGGGTCCCCTCCCCCGCGAGCCCGCGCGTCAGGTTCGCGTGGACGACGTCGAAGCCGCCCGAGCCCAGCTCGAGGTCGAGCGCCTCGACGTTCACGATCAGCTCGTCGCCGAGCTCGCAGCGCCCGACGAGCGCGACGTCGGCGCCCGCCGCGCGGCGCGCGCCGCCGACGTCGACCTCGAGCCGCTGGAACGGCTCGTCCGGATCGACGAGCGCGACGACCGTCGCGCGCCGCAGCTTCAGCACGCCGCGACCGCGGCGTCGAGCAGCGCGTAAGTCACGTCGAGCATCCCCTCGAGCGCGGCAACGGCCACGCGCTCGTCGGGTTGGTGGTTGCGCTCGGTCCCGTTGGCGAGGTTCACGCAGGTGAATCCGCGCGCGACAAGCGCGTTCGCGTCCGATCCCCCGCCCGTCACGATCGTCCGCGGGTCGTACCCGCACGCGCGCAGCGCGACCTCGGCCGCGACGACCGCGGGCGCCGAGGGCGCCGTCCGGTAGCCCGCGAACAGGCGCTCGACGACGGTGTCGACGTCGCACTCGGCGCGGTTGGCGCCGTCCTGCACCGCGTCGACGATCGCGGTCGTCGTCGCCTCCGCCCGCTGCTCGTCGAGGCTGCGCGCCTCGGCCTGCAGCCGGCAGCGCTCGGGGACGACGTTCGTCGAGTCCGTCCCGCCCCGGATCCAGCCGACGTTCGCGGTCGTCTCGGCGTCGAGCCGGCCGTGCGGCATCGCGGCGATCGCGTGGGCCGCCGCGACGATCGCGCTGCGTCCCGCCTCGGGGCGGATGCCCGCGTGCGCGGCGGCGCCGAGGAAGTCGGCCGTGATCCGGTAGTACGTCGGCGACGCGACCACGATCTCGCCGATCGGCGAGGCGTGGTCGAAGACGTAGCCGAAGCGGCTGCGGAGCCGCCCGACGTCGAACGCCTTCGCGCCGGCCAGCGCGTTCTCCTCCGAGACGGTGAAGAGCAGCTCGACCGGGAGCGGCGGCGGCGTCGCGACCCATCTGCGCGCGGCCTCGAGCATGACCGCGACCGCGGCCTTGTTGTCGGCGCCGAGGATCGCGTCGTTGGCGTTCTCCCACCCGCCGTCGACGAGCACGGGGTCGACCGCGGCCGCGAGCGCGACGGTGTCGAGGTGCGCGCAGAGGAGGATGCCGCCCTCCTGCGCGCCGTCGGCCGCGGGCACGCGCGCGACGAGGTTGCCGCACTCGGCCCCCGTCGGCTGCGCGGCATCGTCCTCCTCGACGGCCAGGCCGAGCGCGCGCAGCTCGCCGGCGACGTGCTCGGCGCAGGCGCGCTCGTGGCCGAAGGGGCTCGCGATCCGGCAGAGCGCCGCGAACGTCTCGTTCAGCCGGCGCCGCTCCGCCTCGCTGGCGCGCGTCACTGCGCCGCGGTGTGCTCCGGCTCGGCCGTCAGCGGCGCCGCGTCGGGCTCGCGCGCGATCGCGCGCTCGAGCGCCGCGCCGACGAACTCGCGGAACAGCGGCGCCGGGCGCTCCGGGCGCGACTTGAACTCGGGGTGGAACTGCGACGCGACGAAGAACGGGTGGCGCTCGAACGGCAGCTCGATGATCTCGACGAGCCGCTCGTCGGGCGAGGTGCCCGAGATCACGAGCCCGCGCTCGACGAGCCGCTGGCGCAGCTGGTTGTTGACCTCGTAGCGGTGGCGATGGCGCTCGTAGACGACCGCCTCGCCGTAGATCTCGCGCGCCCGCGTCCCGTCGTGGAGCTTGATCGGGTCGGCCCCGAGGCGCATCGTCCCGCCGAGCTCGGAGATCTCCTTCTGCTCCGGGAGCAGGTCGATCACCGGGTAGGGCGTCTCGGGGTCGAACTCCGTCGAGTTCGCGCCATCCATCCCGCACAGGTGGCGCGCGACGTCGGCGACGGCGAGCTGCATGCCCAGGCAGATGCCGAGGAACGGGATGCCGTCCTCGCGCGCGGCGCGCGACGCCTGGATCTTGCCCTCGATGCCGCGCTCGCCGAACCCGCCGGGGATCAGCACGCCGTCCGCCGAGGCGAGCCGCTCGCCGGCGGTCTCCTCGGTGAGGCGCTCCGAGTCGACCCAGTCGATCTCGATCCGGCAGCCGTGGGTGAAGCCGCCGTGGCGCAACGACTCCACGACCGACAGATACGCGTCCTCGAGCTGTACGTACTTGCCGACGAGCGCGATGCGGACCGTGCGCTCGGCGCGCTCGGCGCGGCGCACCAGCGCCTCCCAGCCGCCGAGATCGGGCTCGGGCGCGTCGATGCCGAAGTGATCGAGCACGAGGTCGTCGACCCCCTCGTCGCGGAACGCGAGCGGCACCGCGTAGATGTTGTCGACGTCGCGCGCCGAGACGATCGACTCGACCGGCAGGCTCGCGAACAGCGCGATCTTCTTGCGGATGTCGCGCGAGAGCCCGCCCTCGGAGCGGCACATCACGACGTCCGGCTGGATGCCGATGCGCCGCAGCTCGTTGACGGAGTGCTGCGTCGGCTTCGTCTTCAGCTCGCCCGCGTGGCCGATGTAGGGCACGAGCGTGAGGTGGATGTACATGCAGTTGCGCCGGCCGGCGTCGACGGGGAACTG
>DAIOGP010000100.1:0-6116 GCA_036745135.1 Solirubrobacteraceae bacterium | reverse complement strand
GGCGGCAGCGCGATGGACGCCGCCGCCTACCTGCGCGGGCACCCGTTGCGCTGATGCGCGGCGCCCGCCCCGCGCGCGGCCCCGGCTCGGGGCCGCCGGCCGCGGCGGCGGGCACGGGGAAGCGAGCATCTAGACTCGCGCCCATGGTCGCCGCGACCACCCCGCCCGCCGTCGCGCCGGCGCGGCGCGCGGCGTTCGCGGTCGTCCGGCGCGTGTTCGAGCAGGACGCGTTCGCCGATCGCGCGCTGCGCGGCGAGTGCGACCGCCTCGCGCTCGACGCGCGCGATCGCGCGCTCGCCATGCGCCTCGCCTACGGCGCCGTGCAGCGCCGCGCGACGCTCGACCACGTCGCGGGCGCGCTCGCCGGCCGCCCCGTCGCGCGGCTCGATCCGCCGGTGCGCGCTGCGCTGCGGCTCGGGCTGCTGCAGCTCCTGTTCCTCGACGCGATCCCGGCGCACGCCGCCGTGGACGAGTCGGTGGAGCTCGCGAAGGGCGCGGGCAGCCGCGGCGCCGGGCTCGTCAACGCCGTCCTGCGTCGGGCCGTCGCCGAGGGCCCTGCGTTGCTGGCCGCGCTCGACGACGCGACCCCGGAGGGCGCCGCGTTGCGCCATTCGCACCCGCGCTGGATCGCCGAGCTGTGGTGGGAGGCGCTCGGCCCGGAGATGGCCCGGGCGCTGCTCGCGCACGACAACGAGCCGCCCGAGTCGGCGGTCCGGGCGAACACGCTCGTGCTCTTGGCGGCGGCGCTCGCGACCGCGCTCGCGGACCTCGGCGTCGCCACCCGGCCGGCCCCCGAGCTGCCCGAGGGGCTCGTGCTCGACGGCCCGTTCGACGCGTACGCCTCGGCTCTGTGGGAGGCCGGCGCGCTGATGCCCCAGTCGCGCGCCTCGATGCTCGTGGCGCGGGTGCTCGACCCCCGGGCGGGGGAGCGCGTGCTCGACCTGTGCGCGGCCCCCGGGGCCAAGACCACGCAGCTCGCCGCGCTGATGGGCGCCACCGGCGAGATCGTCGCCGTCGAGCGCCACGCCGGCCGCGCCGCGGCGCTGGGGCGCACCTGCCTGCGGATGCGCGCCGGCAACGTGCGGGTCGAGGTCGCCGACGCCGCCGCGTCGCGCACCGAGGACGAGCGCTTCGATCGCGTGCTCGTCGATCCGCCCTGCTCCGCGCTCGGCACGCTCCAGTCGCGCCCCGACGCGCGCTGGCGCGGTGGGCCCGAGCGGGTCGCCGAGCTCGCCGCGGCCCAGGCGCGGATTTTGGCCGCGGGCGCGGCGGCGCTGCGCCCGGGCGGCGTGCTCGTCTACTCGACCTGCACCATCTCGCCCGAGGAGAACGAGCGCCTGATCGACCGGTTCCTGGCCGACCACGCCGACTTCGCGGCCGACGACCTGCAGGCCGACCACGCGCTGTGGCAGCATCCGAGCGTGGCCCGCCACCTCCAGACCCTTCCGCAGCGCGACGGAACCGACGGGTTCTTCATCGCGCGGCTGCGGCGCGCGGGGGAGCCGGGATGAGCGAGCCGGCGGTCGACCTCGGCCCCGTCTGCCCGAGCTGCCACGAGCCGTGGCTGCGCCCGACGAACCTGCCGGGCCGCTACCGCTGCGTCAACTGCCTGCAGCGCTTCGAGCTCGTCTCCGTCTGCCCGGACTGCCGCGAGCACTCGACGATCGTGCGCATGTCCTCGACCGCGATCCTGACCTGCAACAACTGCGGCGGCTCGATGCTGCGCGCCCTCTGATGTCGGCGGAGCGCGCCCGCGAGGTCCTCGCGCAGCCGCGCGTCGCGCCCTCGATCCTGTCGGCCGACTTCTCGCGCCTCGGCGACCAGGTCACCGCGGTGCTCGTGGCGGGCGCGCGCGTGATCCACGTCGACGTCATGGACGGCCACTTCGTGCCCCCGATCACGATGGGGCCGCTCGTCGTCGCGGCGCTGCGCGACCGGGTCCACGACGCCGGCGCGATCCTCGACGTGCACCTGATGATCGAGCGTCCCGAGCTGCAGGTCGAGGCCTTCGCGCAGGCCGGCGCCGACGTCGTCACCGTGCACGCCGAGGTCACGCCGCACGTGCACTACGCGCTCAAGGCGATCCGCGAGCACGACTGCCTCGCCGGCCTCGCGATCTGCCCGGGCACGTCCCCGTCGGCGCTCGCCGAGGTCGCCCAGCTCGTCGACGTGGCGCTCGTGATGAGCGTCAACCCGGGGTGGGGCGGCCAGTCGTTCATCCCGGCGACGCTGCCCAAGATCACCCGCGTGCGCGACCTGCTCGACGGCGAGCACGCCGTGATCGAGGTCGACGGCGGGATCGATCCGGACACCGCGGTCCCGTGCGCCGAGCACGGGGCGACGCTGTTCGTCGCCGGCACGGCCGTGTTCGGCGCGCCGGACCCCGGCGTGGCCTACGCGGCGCTCGCGGACGCGGTGGTCGCGGCCGCCGGTCGCCGGTAGAGCCCGAGCAGCAGCCCGCTGAGGATGCCCGCGGCGCCGGCGTAGCCGACCTCGGCGCGCAGGAGCTGGTCGGAGATCGCCGGCGTCACCATCCAGCCGACGAACAGCGCGGCCGCCAGCAGCCACGCGAAGGCGGCGAGCCCCGCCCGATCGCGCGCCAGCGCCGCCTGGTTGAGCGTGCCCGCGGCCAGGTGGAAGCCCATGCCCAGCGCGACGAGCGCGAGCCCGCCGCGGGGGTAGTCGAAGCTGTGGTTGAAGAGCACGTCCATCACGAACGGGCCGATGCCGAGCAGCACCAGCGCGGCGGCGCTCGCGAAACCCGCGATCGCGAGCAGGGTCACGCGCACGGCGTGCCGGAACTCGGCCGCGCCGGCGCGCACCTCGAGCTCCGCCAGATGCGGCAGCAGCGACGTCTGGATCGCCTGGAAGAGCTGCAGCGGCGCGCGGGCGATGAGGAGCGCGTTGAAGACGACGCCGGCGAGCGCCTCGGTCGCCGTCGCCCGCACGGTGAGCACCGACGCGTTGAGCAGCGTCTGCTCGGCGAGCATGATCAGGAAGACGGAGGCGGCGAAGCCGGTGCCGCGCCGCAGCGTCAGGTCCGTCGCCTGCTCCTCGACGCCCTCGGCCGCCGGCCCCTGGAGGGCCGCGTCGAGCTCCTGGACGAGCGCCGTCTCCGCCGCGCCCTCGCGCGTTCCCCGCGCGAACGCCCACGGCAGCACCACCAGCGACACGAGCGGCGCGGCGGCCATGCCGAGCGCCACGACCGACTGCCCCTCGGCGATCCCCACGGCGACCGCGAGCGCGAACAGGAAGCGCGAGCAGCTCTCGAGCAGCACGAGGCCGCCGTACAGGGCGACGCGCTGGTGGCCCGCCAGCCAGCCACGCGCGAAGTAGCTGGCCCCGTAGCAGAGCACGCCCGCGACGAGCACCCAGTAGAGCTCGTCCGAGCCGCGAAAGACGTCCTCGGTGACCGTCCGCCGCAGCGGGAGCGCGACCGCGAGGAAGACCGCCGCGAAGCCGAACTGGATCGTGGCCGCCACGCGCAGCGAATGGGCGCGGCCGCCGCGCGCGCGGCGCTCCGCGATCGAGCGCGAGAGGAGCTGCTCGATCGGCCGGTAGATGACCGTCACGATCACGAACATCACCGACCACAGCACGCTGATCCGCCCGTACGCGCTGTCGTCCAGCACGTGCCGCGCGACCGCGAAGTACGCGAACGTGACGATGCCGGTCAGCCCGATGCCGAGCGACAGCACGCGCGCGCGCCGGCCGTAGCGAGCGGTGGCGGCGCCCGCGGCCCTAGAGGCGGACAAGCAGCATCGTCCAGGGGAACGGCGAGCGCGCCTCGACGACCTCCCCGTGCTGCGACAGCAGCCTGACGAACGCCCGCTTGGACCAGTGGTTCACGTGCCCCGGCGTGTTGCCGAGCTGCTTCACGTAGGCGCCGCGCGCGAGGTTGAGCCCGCGCCACAGGGGCTCGCGCGGCACCGAGACGAGCAGGTGGCCCGAGGCGCAGCGCGCCATCTCCGCGACCGTGTGCGCGGGGTCGGGCACGTGCTCGAGCACCTCGATCGCGCTCGCCAGCTCGAACTCGCCGTCGCCGAACGGCAGGTTCTCGGCGAGCATCGTGCGGTACTCGAGGTTGGGCCGCGAGCGCGTGGCCCACTCGGCCTTCAGCTTGGGGTCGTCGAGGTCGATGCCCACGACGCGGCCGTCACCCAGGCGCTCGGCCCAGCGGCAGGTCAGCACGCCCTCGCCGCAGCCGATGTCGAGGATCGAGCGCGGCGCGGCCTGCGTGAAGAGCTCGTCGAGCGTCGCCTCGAAGCCCGCCATCAGGCGACGGACGACCGGATTCGTCGAGCCGTACTTGTCGAACGTGTTGCCCGTCGGCACCGCTGTCGCGGCGTCGGGCGGGGCGGCCGCGCCCCCGGGAGACGAGGTCATACCTCGAGCGCCTCGCGCTCTTCGGTCTTGCCGGTCGCGGCCGCCGCGGCCGCCCCGGTCGTCGGGCGCTGGCCGGTGGGGCGGGCGCCGGGCTCATAGTGGGACGGCGCGACGCCGAGCTGCAGCTCGATCCGGCGCACGCGCTCGAGCGTCCGCTGGGTGAGCGTCCGCTGCGCGGAGAGCAGGTCGCCGATCACGCCGAGTGCCGCGAGCAGCATCGCAGCGATGAACAGCACGGCGCCGAGGATCAGCGACTGGACGTGGCCGGCGCCGCCATCCTCGACGATGTAGAACCAGGCGAAGCGGCCCCAGATCACGAGCGCGACGACGCCGATCACGAGCGCCGCGCTCCAGAAGACCTTGAGCGGCTCGTACTGGCTGTAGATCCGGAAGATCGACACGCTGTTGCGCCGCACGTAGGACCACATCGAGGGGAACAGGCGCGACTCGCGCGTCTTCGGGTTGGTCCTGATCGGCACGTGGTCGATCGCGACGAGCTGCTTGCCCGCCTGGATGATCGTCTCGAGCGTGTAGGTGAACTTCGACACCACCTGCATCTGGATCGCGGCCTCGCGGTTGTAGGCGCGGAAGCCCGACGTGGTGTCCGGCACGGTCGTCGCCGAGGCCTGGCGCACGACCCACGAGCCGAGCCGCTGCAGCAGCTTCTTGAGCGGCGAGAAGTGCTGGATGTTCATCACCTCGCGGTCGCCGACGACCATGTCGGCCTCCCCGTCGAGGATCGGTCGGACGAGCTTCACGATGTCGGCGCCCTGGTACTGGTTGTCGGCATCGGTGTTGACGATCACGTCGGCCCCGAGCTTGAGGCACGCGTCGAGGCCCGCCTGGAAGCCGGCCGCGAGGCCCTTGTTGTTCGTCAGGCGGACGATGTGGTCGACGCCGTTCGCGCGGGCGACCTCGATCGTGCGGTCGGTCGAGCCGTCGTCGATGACGAGCCACTCGACGACGTCGACGCCGGGCATCGTGCGCGGCAGGTCGGCCAGCGTCTGGGGGAGCGTGAGCTCCTCGTTCAGGCACGGGATCTGGATGAAGAGCTTCGTCATGGTGCGTCGCGGTCCTGGCCGAGCCGCGCCCGGCTGCCGGCTGACGGCGCCCGTCGGCGCTCGTGGCGCGCGCGTGCTCGGACCGACGTCCACCGAGTATCCCAAAGCCGCCGGGGGAAGGCGAGGTCGGACCGGGGAGGCGCCGCGCGCCGTCGGGGGCCGCCGCTACTGTTGCCCGCTCATGGCCTCGCTGCGCGCACTCGCCGACCGCCGGCTGCGCGTACCGACCGACTGGGGCCGGATGCGTGCCGCGGCCGTGCCCCTCGCTCTCCTGGCGGCGATCGTGGCGGCGGGCCTCGTCCTGCGCCTGCGCCACAACGGCTACGGGCTGCCCTACGTCTACAACGCCGACGAGGGCAACCACTTCACGAATCGGGCGGTCGGGATGTTCGGCGGCGATCCCGATCCCGGCTACTTCCAGAACCCGTCCGCGTTCACGTACCTCGTGCACACGGCGCTGCGGTTCCAGTTCGGCGGCGGGTGGCCGTTCGCCGTCGACGGCGCCAAGGTCGTGCACCAGTTCGCGCGCGATCCGACGGCGATCTGGACCACCGCCCGCGGCGTGGCGGCGGTGATCTGCAGCGTCGGCGTCGTCGGCGTGTGGTGGGTCGGCCGCCGGCTGTGGGGCCAGCGCGAGGGCCTCGTCGCCGCCGCCCTGCTGGGCTTCGC
>DAIOGP010000099.1:0-6121 GCA_036745135.1 Solirubrobacteraceae bacterium | reverse complement strand
GGGCCCCAGCGGCGGTGAAGCCGACGGGCGCGCAGTCGGCGCACGCCTCGCCGTTCCACGCCTTGAACCCCTCACGGACCGCCACACCTGCGATGAACAGCCCGGCGAACGGGTCCAGCCACCACACGCCGAGCAGCGACTGGCCGAGCAGCCCGGCTAGCGTTGCGCCGGCCAGCAGGGCGCAGAGGATGTTCTGGGTGCCCTCCCCGGCGGTCGCCGCCGACCCCAGGCGCGCGCCCAGGCGCAGCTTGGCGCGACCGAGCAACGGCATGAAGACGATGCTGCCGGCCGTGACGACGATCCCGGCGATGCTCGTGCTCGCCTGCTCGACGCGCTGCAGGTGCAGGACCGACTCGACCGCGACGTACGGGGCGAGCAGCCAGAACGAGATCGCGACCGCCCTCTGCGCGGTCGTCTCCGAGGTCGCCGAGTGCGTGCGTGAGCCGGTGAAGCGCCAGATCACGATCACCGACGCGAGACCCTCGACCGCGGACGACAGCCCGAACCCGGTGAGCGCAACCGAGCCGGCGACGAGACCTGCGACCACGCCGACTGCGCCCTCGGCCGTCATCCAGCCCAGCGAGATCCACGACAGCAGCCGCGCACGCGCCGCGTCGCGCAGCCACTGCTCGTCCCTCACCGGCGCCCCGGCGGCCGCCGGCGAGGCGATCGGCAACTCTATCGAGGCGCTCATGCAGCCACCTCGTCGCAGACCGCGTCGACGAGCGCGTGCCCCGCAGGCGTCAGTGCGTACAGGACCATCTTCCCCTCGCGCCGTGAGACGGCCAGCCCGGCGGCGCGCAGCGTGCGCAAGTGATGCGAGACGAGTTTCTCCGAGCGGCCCGTGACCCACGCCATGTCGCACACGCACAGCTCATCGGTTCCCGCGAGCGCCGCAGCGATCAGCAGCCGGGTGGGGTCAGCGAGCGCCCTTGCACGCTCGGCTGCCCGGCCGGCGGACTGATCGCTCGGACGCCCGGCACGCAGCGCCTCGGCCTTCTCCAGGTCGAGGCACAGCAGGTCACAGCGGTCGTCGGCCACCGGATCATCCTAACGTGCATTGGGTTGTTGTGGCGGCCGCGCGACCTGGCATGGGCCGACCGAACGCCCGTATACGCGTCGCAGGCGAACATGGCCCGCGGCGCGCCCGCCGACGGCTCGCCGGTCACACCACGAGCACCTTGTCCGCCCACAGCGTCCAGTCGGTCAGCTCCTCGAGCGTGGATCGGCGCGCGCCCTCGACCAGCTGCTGCTCGCTCAGACCGCGGGCGTCGAGGCAAGTACCGCAGCAGGCGACCTGGCCGCGGCGCACGAGCGGCTTGAGCATGCGGTCGAGGTGGTAGTGCCCGTCCGGCAGCTGCTGGCCGGCGACCGCGCAGGCAACCGCATCGCCGAGCAGGAAGACGCGCAACTCCACTCCCTCGCGCTTGGCCAACGCACCCGCAAGGCGCAGGGCGTTGTACGGGCGCTCGCTCCCGTACGGCTGGTCGTTGACGATGACCAGAACCTTCATCATCGGATCGTCTCCGGGGCGCTGCGACGCGTCAACGGCCGGCGCCAGCGCGAGACGCGCTCAGGCGCCTTCCACGCGACCGCCTCGGCGCGCCAGCCGCTGCGCACAGGCAAGCCCGCCGATCCGCCGCTGGCCACCACGACCTTCATGCGATCTGTTCCGTTCGCGTGCCTACAGCGCCGCCGAGAGCCACCGGCTGCGGTTCGCCCCCGTCCTCGCCCCCCGGCGTCGAGGCCAGGCGTGACGGCATGTCGACGGCGACCCACAGCCCGGAGGCGGCGGTGAGCCCGGCGACGATCGCGATCGCGCCGCTGTACCCCAGTGCGTCGGCGACGAGGCCCGCGATCAACGCGCCGACCCAGTAGCCGGTGTCGCGCCAGAACCGGTACACGCCGACCATCGGCGCGCGCGCGACGGGCGAGACGCTGTCGGAGATGGCGGCAATCAATGTCGGGTACACCAGCGCCGTGCCGAGGCCGAGGCCGACGGCGGAGATGGCCGCGACGGCGACCCTGCCGTCGGATGCGACAAGCACGGCGAGCGCCGCGGCCTGGACGAGCATCCCGGCGACGATCAGCGGTTTGCGCCCGATGCGGTCTGACCAGTGCCCGGTCCAGATCTGTCCCAGACCCCAGACGCCCGGGTACAGGCCGGCGACAAGGCCGATCGAACCGGCGCCGGCGCCGTGGGCGGCCAGGTACAGCGGCACGAGGCCCCAGGCGAGCGCGTCGTTGAGGTTGTTGACCAGGCCGGCCTGGGAGCACGATCGGAGCGCCGGGTCGCGGTAGGTGGCTTCGGGGAACGCGTCGCGCATCCGCGGCGCTTGGGCGTCGGCGCCGCTGTGGTGGGCCGCCTGCTCGAGCGCGACGTGGCCTGCGGTGTCGCGCACGAACAGCAGGGACACGACGAACGCAACCCCCGCCACGAACGCGCCGGCGACCACCAGGACATCGCGCGGCGCGAACTCGCCGGCCAGGAAGCCGGAGACCGCGGCGGCGAGCGCGACGCCGCCGTAACCGGCGGCCTCGTTGAGGCCGAGCGCGAAGCCACGCCGCCGCGGGCCGACGAGGTCGATCTTCATCACGACGGTCATCGACCACGCCAGTCCCTGGTTGATGCCGAGCAGCACGTTGGCCGCGACGATGAACCCCCACGTCGGAGCCACGGCGATCAGCAGCGGAACCGGCAGCGCGAAGGTCCAGCCGATCAGCAGCAGCCGTCGCCGCCCGACGCGCGCCGCGAACGCCCCGGCACCGAGGTTCGTGAGCGACTTGGCCACCCCGAACGCAACGATGAAGGACAGGACCGCGGCGCTGGAGGCGAGCCCGAAGTCCGAACGGCCGATCAGCGGCAGCGTCGAGCGCTCCAAGCCGACCATTGCGCCGACGAAGAGGTTGATGAGCACCAGCAGCGAGAACTGCGCCGCGTTCTCGCGCAACCCAAGCCGCACCGTGGATCCTGTCATCGCGCGTCGACGAGTGGCCGTCCGGCGCGGTTGGCCGAAACGATCTGCCCCTGCCGGGCGGGTCGCGGTGGGATGTCCTCGACGAGCGCTGCGACGAACTCGTCCTCGCTCGCGAATCGCAGCGCGTTGTTGTGGCGGCGCTCGAACCCGATCGTCGACACGGGGTTGGCCGACAGGCCGCGGCCGCAGACCGAGCCGGAGTAGTGCGAGGGGTAGAGCACGAGATGGTCCGGCAGTGTCAGCAGCTTCTCGGTCAGCGACCGGTACAGGGTGCGCGCCATGCCCTCGACCGTGTGCTCCCCGTCCGCGTGGAGGTCCGGGCGCCCCGCGTCCCCAACCAGCAGCGCGTCACCCGTCAGCACCAGCCAGGGCTCGTCGGCACGAGTGTGGTCGGTCACGAGGTAGGCGTGGTGCGCAAGCGCGTGGCCGGGTGTGGCGATCGCCTGCACGTCGACGTTGCCGAGGCTCACGACATCGCCGTCGGCGAGCGCATGGTGCTCGAACTCCACGCCGGCGCCAGCGGGCAGATAGGCGGTCGCGCCCGTGCGCTCGGCGAGTGCCGGCAGCCCGGAGACGTGGTCGGCCTGCAGGTGCGTGTCGAAGACCGCGACGATCGCGGCGCCCTGCGCCCCGGCAAGCGTGACGTACTCGTCGACCAGGTCGACATGCGGGTCCACGACCGCGAACTCCCCGCTGGTCTTGCAGCCCAGCAGGTAGGAGGCGCAGGCGGTCTCGTCGTTCAGCAGCTGCCGGAAGTACACGTCGGCCTCCAAGAGTCATCGATCATCGGGCTTGACAAGCTATCAAGCGATCTATTGACTATCAACGAATGGGATCGCGACGCGAGAAGGACGCGCTCTTCGAGGCCATCGCACTGATCGGCAAGGCGTTCGCCAGCCCGCGCCGGCTGGAGCTTCTCGACCTCCTCGCACAGGCCCCTCGGACCGTCGACGAGCTCGCGCGGGCTAGCGAGCAGTCGACCGCCAACGCCTCGCAACACCTGCAGGCACTGCATGCGGCCGGGATGGTCACACGCACACGCGAGGGAACGAGCGTGCGCTATGCGCTGGCCGGCGACGAGGTC
This sequence comes from Solirubrobacteraceae bacterium, assembly GCA_036745135.1. Lineage (GTDB taxonomy): Bacteria > Actinomycetota > Thermoleophilia > Solirubrobacterales > Solirubrobacteraceae > DAIOGP01. The sequence goes on along the minus strand of DAIOGP010000099.1, from coordinate 2,059 downwards.
CTGTCACTGTGGCTGGCGCTGCGCGACACGTCGGTCGCGCGTCTCGCGGAGGTCGAACGGGCGGCGCGCGAGTACCTGGGCGACGACGTGGATGCGATCGGGCGCGACGAGCTGATCGCGCGCCTGCGCAAGGGCGACGTCTTGCTGATCGACGTCCGCCCGAGCGAGGAGTACGAGGCCGGTCACATCCAGGGGGCACGCTCGATCCCGATCGAGGAGCTCGAGCAACGCCTTGCGGAGCTGCCGGCCGACCGCGAGGTCGTCGCCTACTGCCGTGGCCCGTTCTGCGCCTACGCCCATGACGCCGTCCGTCGACTGCAGGCATCCGGGCGTTCGGCGCGGCGCCTGGCCGACGGCTGGCCCGAATGGCGACTCGCCGACAAGCCCGCGCCACGACACAAGGCCGCATGACGAGGAGCGGAAGAAATGGGCATGAAGACGTCAGCGTGGATGCGGGAGAACCTGACGACGCAGGGCTACTGCCTAAGTGATCCTGAGCGCCGTGAGCTTGCGCTCGGGCTGCGATTCTCGACCGGGCTGTGCCTGAGCCTCGTCGTCGTGGCACTGGTGCTCGGGTCCGCGGTCATGGTGTTCGCGCTGTCGGGGATTGGCCTCGTGGCGAGCTTCGCCTCGCGCCATCCGTTCGATCACGTCTGGAATCGCGGCGTGCGTCGCCTGGTCGGCGGTCCGGCGCTGCCGCCGAACCCGCCCCGGCGACGTGATGCGTTCAAGGTCGCGACGGTGTGGCTCGTCGTCGTCGGGACGCTCCTGGCCGCGGGAGCAACGGCCGTCGCGCTGGTGCTCGGCGGCCTGCTCGTCGCTGCCTGCGCCACCGTGACCACCACCAATCTCTGCCTGCCGTCCGAGACGTTCGCCTGGCTCGAGCGCCGCCGGGCACCCAACGACGCGATCACCACGTGAGGAGCAGCCCGATGACCACCGCCGCACGCCAGCTCGACACCTCGGAGCTCGAGGAGCGCGTCAAGCACATGTACGAGGAGGTCGCGCTCGAGCCCGAACGCGAGTTCCATTTCGAGACCGGTCGCCCGCTCACCGAGCGCCTCGGCTACCCGCCCGCCGAGCTCGACCGCATCCCTGCCGCCGCGATCGACTCGTTCGCCGGCGTCGGCTACTTCCTCGACCTCGCGGCCATCGCCCCAGGCGAGACCGTGCTCGACCTCGGTAGCGGCTCTGGCACCGACAGCTTCCTGGCCGCACTCGCGACCGGACCGGACGGGCAGGTGATCGGCGTCGACATGACCGCCGCCCAGCTCGCCAAGGCCCGTGACCTCGCCGCGCAGCACGGCTTCTCGCAGACGGAGTTCCGCGAGGGCTACGTCGAGCGGCCACCCGTCGAGAACGCGAGCGTCGACTGCGTCATCTCCAACGGCGTCATCAACCTCTCGCCCGACAAGCCGGCCGCGTTCGCCGCCGCGGCCCGGGCGCTGCGCCCCGGCGGGCGGCTGGCGCTAGCCGACATCGTCTCCGCGCGGCAGCTGCCCGAGGGCGTCACGTGCGACGCGTCGCTGTGGGCGGCCTGCATCGGCGGCGCCATGCAGCGAGACGGCTACCGCGACGCGATCGAGGCCGCGGGCTTCACGATCGAGACGTGGCGCGAGAACAGCGCGTACCGCTTCGTCTCCGATCGCGCCGACAACGCGACGCAGAAGTACGGCGTGACGAGCATCTCGCTGCTCGCCCGGCGCCGCTGATCAAACCATCTGCCACCGAGATCAAAGGACCACATGAGCAACAAGGTCGTCATCAACCTCGCCACCGGGCTCGAAGACGCAGAGAGGGTGACCGTCGCGTTCCTCGTCGGCGGTGCCGCTGCGGCGAAGGGCAAGCAGGTCGCGATGTTCCTCACCAAGGAAGCCGTGCGCCTCGGACTCCCGGGACATGCAGACGCCGTCGCGTGCGACGGGTGCCCGCCGTTGGCACTCCTGTTCGAGCAGTACGCCGAGGCGGGCGGCGAGCTGTTCGTCTGCCCCATCTGCTTCACCGCGCGCAAGCTCGAGGAGGGGCAGCTCGTTGACAACGCGCGGCTCGCAGGAGCGTC